>NZ_BAAHYK010000001.1:0-217924 GCF_054657595.1 Desulfocicer niacini | reverse complement strand
AATTATCTTTCAAACTTCTTTAAGAAAAAACCAACTCAAAGTTGAGTTCCCGTCTCAAGAAGACTCAATGAACTTACATGAACTTTTAACTCTTGTCAAACTTTTTTTTAATACAAATCTATTTTTTTCAAAAACACAGTGCTGACACCTTATCCATATTTACACAGGCAACCTCGCAAAAGACCATTATATCAAATAAGATACGAGAGATAAGGTTAGCTGATTTTTCATGCCTTGAATTAGGCCAAACCCCAAATGTCAAACCGTCATACTTAAAGCTTAAGCTTTAAGACCAACCCCTGGGGGAGACGTTCCCCGTAAATAAGGTTCTGTTCCCGGGATTCAATGGACATCTGTTTTTCCACCATGGCAATGGCCTCTTTTCCTGCCCCGGCTTTCTCCAGCCATTCAATAACAACCTCGGCCGTCTCAGGGGAGACATCCCGGGTGCGATCATCAGTCTTTCTAACCATCTGGGTCACCGCTGACACCACCGGAGACATCTGGGGCCAGGACAATTTCATTATTTTTTGCACCCATGCGGTGATCTCCCGGGGGGATATCACCCGATCCACTGATCCGTAAAGCAACTCCCTTCCCCCCAGACGAGATAGGGCCCATAAATACTGCCGGGGGGTTTTGGTGGGCTTTACGCCATTTAACAATTTCCTGCCAAGGACGGTTTTATCCTTCACCAGAAGTCGTTCCATGTTGGCCACCGCCATCCATATTTCCGTCAACTCCTGGGGAGATATTTTTTTCTTTGCGCTGCTTGTCGAAATCAGGATAGAAGAAATATCCTGGAAAAATTGACGTTGTTGACCCGCCGTGAGCCCCCCGGCAATTCTTCGGCAGAATATCCACCATTCTATATTATTTTGCAAAGATCGGGAAAAAGTCACCCCACCCAAATAAATTTTCCACAATTTTCTGAGCCGTTCCTCATCAAAGGCATCTCCAAATCCAGGACGAATGGCAAATCCCACCAAATTAAGCCATCGAACCTCATGGCCCGGACTTGACTTTCTGAAATGGGCTTTTTCAATGAGCATGTCAGCCACACGGCGTAAAAAAGACAACGGCCAGTTGGCTTTTTTCTGATCCACACAGTCCTCAATCTCCCGGGTAATCCCCTCTACCCGGTCAGAACCATTTTGTTCAGAAAAAGCCTCATCCAGAAGGAGCAAGGCCCGGGAGACCAAGGCCTCATCAAACACTTCGCTCTCGGTGGTGTCTTCGTTGCCCGGGGCATCCCGCAGCTGAAACTGAAGCTTCCATCTGTGGGAACTGACCGTGGATCGACACCACATGGAAAGGGTGCCAAGCTCTGTGTATTCAGGTTCAATCATCACCGGGATGCCTCTTTTTTCTCCCTGTTTCCCAAATCGAATCACCGTCTGAAGGGGGGTCATGGGGGTAAGGGTATCATCCACCGTTATAATGTCCCCGCTCTTATCACCGGACCGAAAACTTGAGCTGAACATGGAAAAGCCCACCGGTTGATTGGTCAGCACCTCAAAGGGCATTTCCGGCAACGCAATTTTTGAGCCTTCATCCAGGCCCCGTTCCACCACGCACAGGGCTTTTATGGATTTTACGTCCTCGTCCACCCTGGCATTTAAAGTTGATGATAGTGTATCGTCCGAATCACCGACGACGTCGTGGGACTCGCTTGGTGATGGGCCGGATAATCCTATAGCCTCACCACGGAAATCATGGGCAGCATTGGCATTGTCGCCATCTGCGGTTTCAATACCTATATAATAACTTCTGGGACTACCGCTTCCCACCCGCACCCCGGTGCCCTGCTTTACCAAACCATAATAAGAGGCGCCGAAAGCCACGGACAGATCAGGTTCAGCATTTTCCAGCACCCCGGGCAAAGAGGTGTCGACCATACCAAACCAGGACCGGATCGCGGAACGAATACTTTCCTGGAGCAGTGACGGCTTCAGAGATCCACCATTGAACAAAATAAAATCTGGAATGGGATCTTTACCCAGGGCCGCTTGGACATCCTGCCGATGTTTTTCAAGAAACCATCCGATGTGCCGAGTAATGGCGGGCTCCTGCTCATAGGGAAGACCGAATTCCGCCATGGCTTTCCCTTTTTTCTTCCGTTTATCCGTCTCCGGAGTCACATCAGGGAAAAAACCCTTACACAAAATATTTTCCACGGCTTCCCTGGTAAGATCTGCGGCCAGGGTACCTGCAATAAGGGATCTACCCTCCCCTTTCAGGGTGATTCTGACGCTATCTTCTCCCTTTTCCAGGATACGTTCCTTGGCGTTGCGGCATTTATGACACAGGGTTTTCCATTTATCCTCGGAAAGCCCCATATTTTTCTGAAATTTTGATTCAACGTACCGGGCCAGGGCAAGGTCAATATTGTCTCCCCCAAGAATCAGATGGTCCCCCACGGCAAGTCGTTCAAATCTGGGACTTCCATCGGAGGCTTTCAAGGTAATAAGGGTAAAATCCGTGGTCCCCCCCCCCACGTCACACACCAATATAAGATCATTCGGCTTGACCAGATTCTGCCAATTCTGTTCATGGCGAATAAGCCAGGCGTAAAAAGCGGCAAGGGGCTCTTCAAGCAAGGTCACATCATTGCCAAGGCCCGCAGAACGGGCCGCCTCCAGGGTGAATTCCCGGGCTTCTTCGTCAAAGGATGCTGGCACAGTGATCACGGTAAACTGATTTTCAAGGAAAAGATCTTCATCCCGGACAAAATGGTTCCAGGCTTTTTTGATGTGGCGCAGAAACTCCGCCGTGGTTTCCACCGGAGAAATTTTATCCACTCCCTGGGCTCCCCAGGGCAGAATCTTTGCCTGGCGATCGGCCCTGGCATGGCACAGCCAGCTTTTAGCGGATGACACCAGTCGGGAGGGCACCGATGAACCATGCTCCCTTGCAAACACACCTGCGAACTGATCTTTTTCCCGTTTCCAGGGATGTTTCAGGGATTTTCGAGAAATATCATACTCACCGGGTATATATAAAAAGGAGGGCAACACCGGCACGGGGGTGAACTCCCCAGCACCGGTGAGCTGGGGAATCTTGAATATTTTAATGGGTCGGGCGGTGTCTTTGGGAGAAAGGCTGGCCAGATCCACGTAGGACACGGCGGAGTTTGTGGTACCTAGATCAATACCCACGACATATCTTTTATCCTGAAAATCCAATTTTACTCCTCTTTGGGACGCACATTGAGCTCAAGACGCCATTTTCTATCATCATCCCGTGAACAGGCCCAGAACTCAAGGGTACCGATCTCGGTGAGTTTGACTTCAAAGGTAACGGGAATCAGTGTCTCATCCTCTCCCTCCAGTCGGGTCTCAATGGTGGACATGGCTTTTATATCCACATCTTCCCAGTTGTCCACCACCGTTCCCACGGCATCTTCCTTCCGGGTGGCCGAGGCCATGATGTCAAAGGTAACCGTGTCCCCCACAACCAGGTTGAATAAGCGATCCCGGGATTCGGCCTGGGTGCCTTCTTCCATCCCAAAAGGAGCGATACATAAAGCCCGGGTGGGCATGGGAATGCCGGGTACGGCAGGCATGGAGGCTTCAATGGCCATATAGTAAGATTGGCCCAGGCCTGCCCGGATGCGGATTCCATCCCCCCGGGAAGCCTGGCCATAATAAGCAGCCCCCCGAGCAACGGAAAGGTCATAATCAATGGCGTCCACTTCTCGGATTTCCCCTTGGTTTACCGCTTTTTTCCAGGTGGATAACACATCCAGGACCCGACGACGCATGCGGGTGGATTTCATGACCCCCCCGTTGAACACCACCACCGTGGGCAATTTTATTTCCCCGGATTCATCCTTATAAGAAGAGATGAATCGGGCCAGATGCCGGGTGATGCCGGGATCCGCTTCATAGGAGAGACCGAACTCCTTCATTCCCACGGCCGTGGAAGCCATGGGTTGATCTGTCAGGGCACACCGGGGGAAAAATCCGTCCAGTACCACCTGTTCCACATCCGCCAAGTTCAAGGTTGCTTTAAGGGTTCCTTTTATTAGGCCGGCCCCCCTACCCAGAATGGTGACCGGATGGCTGTCTGCACCCTGGTCAGAAAAAAGATGTTCTTTGGCCCGGCGACAGGAATGAACCAGCCCCCGCATCTGCCAGGCATCAAGCTTCTTTTTCTTTTCCTTTAATTGATGGGCCAGATAATAGGACAGGGCCAGGTCAATGTTATCCCCGCCCACCAGCAGATGATCACCCACGGCCACCCGCTCCAATGCAAGTCCTCCTTCATCATCTTCTTTTACTTCAATGAGACTGAAGTCACTGGTACCACCACCGATGTCACACACCAGCACCAAATCATCTTTTTGAACACTGTCTCTCCAGGACTCCCCAGACTGGTCCAGCCAGGAATAAAATGCGGCCTGGGGTTCTTCAATGAGAATAATATCATTGAACCCTGCCTGTTTTGCCGCCTTCACCGTGAGCTCCCGGGCAACGGCATCAAAGGATGCGGGTACGGTGAGATAAATCAGCTGAAGTTCCAGTGCCTTTTCAGGATCATCTGTGGCAATCTCATGGTTCCAGGCAGAGCGGATGTGGGACAAAATTCTACCGGCGGCATCCACCGGCGACATTTTTTTAACGGGGCCGGTGCTCTCCCATGGAAGAATGGCACCCTCCCTGTCCACGGCAGCGTTGCAAAGCCAGGATTTGGCAGAGGAGACCAGTTTTCCGGGCACCTCTGCGCCCCTGTCCCTTGCGAATTCACCCACAGCTGCGGCTTCATCCGGGCACCATGGCAGAGCAAAGGCCGGGGATTCCACCTCATGGGCTTCTTTTAGGTAAAGAAAGGAGGGCAGAGCCTCCCGAGCGTCCAGCACACCGGCCTCGGTGAGCTGGGGAATCTGGAATACATTAATTTTGGTATCTTCATTTTTTTCAACATCTGTCCATGCCACCACGGTGTTGGTGGTACCAAGGTCAATACCGACTATATAGCGGGCTTTTTCCACAGGTTACTCCCTATATTTCAGACTTGATTCCATATTCCCCCCTTAATTGAGGCGCAGTAGAGCCTGTCAAGTCTCTTTTATTCTATTTCAACCTCTGCAGGTACAATAATCCCGGAATCCAGCACATCGGCCAGACGAGGAACTTCCTTTTTTCCGGCTTTCCACCCCCGGTGTCTCAATATACCTTTAAACGGCGGATCTCCGGCCACATTACCGGTGAGCTTTACGGAATTGGGATCAAAACCGGCTTCAATATCAATGAGTTCTCCCTCTTCCTGATCAATGACAGGAACAGGAGCAATGTATTTGTCCACGGCGACCCGGCAGTCTTCATGGATACTTCTCACAGCTGCACCGATCTGCTCATCTTCGTAAAGACTTAAATCCTCTCCAAAAAAATCCAGCAAACGTCCTTCACGCTGAAGCACCGACAAAAAATGCAGAAACATACGCCGCTTTCTCTCCTGCTCCATGCGCTGATCTGCGGCATCTTTTTTGGGTTTTACAAAATCCTGCTCAGAGGACAATACCGATGCTTTACCATTAAAAAGGTTCGACACACTCAGCCTCAACACCAACCACATAAGCATGGTAAAAAATATAAAAAAGACAGCTGTAACCGGCAACACCCAGGGTAAATAAATGCTCTCAATCAATTTAAGAAAATCAATTATTTGATACAGTGATCCCAATGGAATCTTAATATCAAGTAAAGCCAATTGTAATGTTGCATCAGATCCCGACGACAAAACAACAATCAGACGTTGCAAAGCCCAATAAATGCTTAGATTTAACAGGAACATTAATAAAGACATGAACAAAAAAACAATTATAAATATTCTACGTAAAAAGGGTTTTGAGTTTTCCAAAATATTATAATTCTCCTGTGGATTTACCTATTTTTTCTACATATATCTAAGATAAAATTTACTGTTTTGGAGCAGGACCATCATGCCTGAGGATATCTCTTTTTAAAAAAAACAAGCTTGGTCATAAAAGCCTGAAACCGCTTCTCCATAATTTATAATGGCTGGCAGATGTTATGACCAAGCCCCAAGAACCATTGAACAACATGGCATAAAATAATAACACAAAATTTGGGTTTATCAAGAGCGAAAGGAGTGATTTCGACGCAGGTATACCATTTCAGCATTTTAAAGTACAGCTGAAGGCATCTCCCCCGGGAAAAGGGCATAAAAAGACATGATAAAGATAAGGATATGAAAGAAGGGGTAAAAAATATTTATATCAACACAATCAATAATAAGGCAGAGAATCAGAAAGACGCTATTTAAAATTTTAAGCATTGCCTTGGGCATTTTTAGCTGACATATATTTATATTACACATCATGGACAGATTATTTGAATATCCAAACAACAAAACCTAAGGGAGTCGGCTGTTCTTAATTTACCGTTTTCCCAGGGTGGCGCTCATTAGGATGCAGGAAACCGGGCTTGACAAATGGTAAATCAATAAAATCTGAGTCCCTAAGAAATCTATATACAAATATCGTCATGCAAAATGACCCGCTGAATTAAGCACACGGCCAACGCCCAAACATAACTCAATGGCTACTCGTCCTCAACGATAATCAGATCTTTATTGTCTTGGAATGTTTTCTCGCCAATTCCCTTTACCTCAATAATTTCCTCCGGGGTTTTAAATCCCTGGTGGGCTTCACGATAGGCAATAATGGCTTGGGCTGTTTTGGGACCAACATTTTTCAAAACCGTAAGCCCCTCTTCTGTTGCCGTATTAATGTTAACTTTGTCCGAAGCAACAACAGTAGTAACACTCACCATTGTCAGCAACATTACCATAAGCAGCACAAACATCTTCTTTCTTGTGTGTATCATGCTTAGCTCCTCATATCTATCAGTCTTAACTCAACTTTCAGAACCATCATTTAAGTACATTCATAAATTTTGGTATGCTACTAAATGAATCACAGCAGTTGAGCGGATTAATCGATAAGACTTCTGAATAATCAAACCACTTTAAGACAGGCAATCACGACAATCAATTCAGATTTACAAACCAAGGATTAAACAAAAGCCACAAAAAAAATATATGCGTCTTTCTGATTCCCAATGACATCGTCAAATTACATTAATTCAAAAAAACCCCACGCTACCCATTTAACCACGAAAAAAGAAGAAGTCAAGCTTTTTATACACTTAATCCAGATTTACCCCCAAAGAAGACATAACAAATGATCAAGAGTTCAAGTAATAGGAAGCATACCATTTAACAAAAGACTCAAGACCTTTTTCAATAGAAGTTCGCGGAACAAATCCAATCTTCGCCCTCAATTCTGTAATATCTGCATAGGTAGCAGGCACATCACCAGGTTGCATGGGGAGCATATTTTTATGAGCTGTTTTACCTATAAGGTTCTCGAGAATTTCAATAAACTTTTTCAACTCAACAGGGTGATTATTTCCGATATTAAAGATATTGAAAGGAGCATGAGTTCCTATTTCATAGACATTTTCATTCAGAACCGGGGGCAGATTGATAACCTTGATTATCCCTTCCACAATGTCATCAATATAGGTAAAATCACGTTTCATATTGCCATGGTTGTAGACATCAATGGGCTCCCCCGCTGTAATTGCTTTTACAAACTTAAAATAGGCCATATCAGGCCGCCCCCAAGGCCCATAAACCGTAAAAAAACGTAATCCTGTCACGGGCAATTTATATAAATGACTGTATGCATGTGCCATGAGTTCATTAGATTTTTTTGTCGCTGCATAAAGGGAAACAGGATGATCCACATTATCTTTAACTGAAAAAGGCATTTTTCTATTTGCCCCGTACACGGAACTGCTTGATGCATACACCAAGTGCCCAACCCTGGCTTTTTTGCACCCTTCAAGGACATTTGCGAAACCAACGAGATTAGAATCCACATATGCTTCTGGATTTTGAAGACTATAGCGAACACCAGCTTGGGCTGCAAGATTTACCACCACATCAAAATTATTTTCTTCAAACAAAACCCGAATATCATCACGGTTTGCGATATCAATGGGTTTAAATTTAAAGTTTTTTTCATGTTCAATTTGTTTCAAACGATCCAATTTTAATGAAGGATCATAATAATCGTTCAAATTATCGATCCCATATACTGATTGCCCAGAAGCCAATAGGGTTTGAGCCAAATGAAATCCGATAAAACCAGCCACACCTGTTATCAATAGCAACATATTCATTTCCTTAATTAAAGAATCTTCAGATCAAATTACCCATTACATACTCTGAAATTTCTCAAAATGCAAACAATCCCCCGCCAAACAAAGCAGTATGTTTAAGCATCCAAAAAATATTTTTTATACCTCACCACACGTATCCGTCAGGCCATGGAATGGTTTTTTTATCTCAATTCCTATCAACAGCTATCCAAAATAGCAAAGGACTGTTGTCAAACCCAAATTACAACGCTTCAGGATTCATGGAAAAAGCCTATACTTTCAGCTTTGTAAAAAGCATTTACTGGAAAAGATACAGCAGGTTCGCTTGACATAAAATAGACAAGCCTTTATATAACACAGATTGATAATTCAGTTTTTAACCACTATTAACCAAATAGATGGGGGGGCAAACTAATCAGGCTCAAATTATTTATAGGCTGAAGATTTCATAAAACCCCATGTATTGAAATAATCCTCTGGGGAAAAAGGCACAACGATTCCAATTTCTGCTTAAATTGCGCGACACTTCTTTCTGTCAAACACATACGAAGAGATCTAAACAAACTGTTTCTAAAAAATATGGACTTGATGCCAGACTGCCATGTAAGACATTCAACCTGGGCCTATTTAGAAAGGGTTACAGCAAGGCAATACCGTTAACACAAGATCAATTTTAATTATGGACACACACCTTGGACTCATTAATAAAAGGGACATCATATCGTTCTACAAAATTCAAAAAGATACCCTTTTTCTTAGTGCTGTTTCTGGTCCTTGCCTCCCACGGAATTGCCTACTGCGGTGAAAAAGCCATTGCTGTGATTATCTCAAAAAAAATAAAGCCCTATATGCAGGTCCTTAAAGGCGTTGAACAAGGAATGAACCATGCAATGGACATATATTTCCTAAACCAGGACATGGCGAATCAAAAAAAAATCAAACAAAGATTAATAAATAAGCCCTATGATCTTTTCCTGTCAATCGGCCCAGAAGCCACCACCTTTATTTATGCCATAAAATCTCTGGACAATAAGGTTAAAATATTTTCAGCAATCCTTGACGTTCATAAAATTATTGGCAAAAAAAATAATATTTGCGGAATTTCACTTCAAATCCCAGTTCATATTCAATTAAGAGAAATCAGCACAGCTTTACCCAAAACAAAGAAAATAGGACTCCTTTTTAATCAAAAAAACAATCAGCCATTTTTTATAGATGCTCTTGCTTCAAGTAAAGAGCAAGGCCTAAATCTCATCCCACTTTCGGTTAATTCAAAAAAAGAGATCCCAGACATCTTGAAAAAAAATCTAAACGGAATTGATTGTGTATGGATGATTCCAGATCAAACGGTTATCTCAGAAAAGATCGTGCAATATGTAATAAAGCAATCGCTCTATCTTAAAAAAGGTGTTATTGGTTATAATTCTTTTTTTTTAAAGTCAGGTGCTGTTTTTGCTTTTTTATTTGATTATATTCAAATTGGAATTCAAACTGCAGACACAATAAATAATTATTTTATTCAAGGCCAATGTGGCAACGTAGCCCCCATATTCGAAAGGAGAATCAACCTCAAAGTGGCTCACACCCTTGACATACAATTTATCAGCGAAGACTAATGGCAATATTCTTTCCCAGAAATACAGGCATTCATGCAAGACTCCTTGCTACGGCAATTCTGGTCATCACCTCTTCAACCATTACCCTGGGATACTCCGGTCTTAGCATGGTCAAACGTCTGGTCTCGGACCGCTTTGACCAGCAAATTGATTATATGACTGAACAACTGGCAATCAATGCAGAACTTGGAATCCTGATTGAGGAAAATGCACTTTTGGATGGTCTCGCAAAAAGCGTACTAAATGAAAAAGATGTGGTTGGGGTAGAAATCACGGACCACAATGGACGGCTCATCGCTCAACAATACAGAGATTTTAACAGCCCCCTTTTAATCAAGGAAAAAGAAGTTAGCCTAAGCCATTCGGATACGGACGGAGTTGATCTAGAAATAATGGCAGGTAGCTCAAACGGAAAACCGATTGGCTTTGTAAGAATAAAATACACAAGACAAGGAATAAAAGACCTATCGAAAACCATGGCACAACAATTTGTCTTTCTTTCATTGGGACTTGCTGCAATCTCCTGCATTATTTTTTTTTTGATATCCCGTTCTCTGGTTCGCCCTGTCATTTCTCTGGCAGATGTAGCAAACCTTATATCTAAAGGTAATAACACTGTTCGGGCGCACCTTGGAACCATCCCGGAAACACGAAGACTTGCCATAGCATTCAATGAAATGCTTGATTCCATCGATAAGAACAGAAAAGCCTTAATTGGAGCACAGTCACGTCTCAGCAGACAAGAAGCCTTGGCAGAAGTTGGAAAATTTTCCATGATGATTGCCCATGAGGTTAAAAATCCTCTGGCTATTATGAAATCCTCTCTTTATATGTTAAAAAAAGATCTGGACATTCCAGATGACAACTTGCTTTTGAATTATGCGGAAGAGGAGTTAACACGACTAAATACACTAATCGAAAGTTTTTTAATGTTCGCCCGACCGACAAAACCCAAGCTCGTTTCCACGGATATTAATCAAGTCGTTGAACAGGTAATATTAGGTTTTAAACTTCAATACGATCCAGGCACACTTATGATAAACAGCTCGATACCTGAAGAAAAATGTATTACCCTTGCAGATGCGGACCTCTTGGCTAGAGCTTTCAGCAATATTATAAGAAACGCTTGTGATGCCAGCAAAAATATAGGTAAAATTGATATCAATATAAGGGTCAATCAAAATTTATGGACATTGTCCGTTCGGGACTACGGCAAAGGCATTGATCCCAAAAGCATGGATAAATTATTTGAACCTTTTTACACCACAAAGACAAGTGGAACAGGCCTTGGGCTTGCGTTTGCCGACCAGGTTGCAAAAGCTCATGGAGGAATTATTACGGGAGAAAACCACGGTATCTCAGGAGCTGTCTTTTGCGTAAAAATTCCCCTGGAAACCCTGGAACAGACAAACAAGGATAATCTGACCAATGGCACATATTCTAATAGTTGATGATGAAGACAAGATAAGACATCTTCTATCAATGATGCTTGAGCAAAAAGGATATACCACAGAAGGGGCTGCAAATGGACAAGAAGCCTTTGAAAAATTAAAATCAAACAAATTTGATATGATTTTTTCAGACATCCGTATGCCAGAAGTGGATGGAAAAGCGCTTATCCGCATGATGAGGAATGCCAACATGCTGACACCGGTTGTTTTTATTACGGCCTTTGCAACCATTGACTCTGCCGTGGAAATGATGCGACAGGGTGCTGTTGACTATATTACCAAACCGTTTGATGAAGAAAAAATTTTTATTACTGTGGAAAGGGCTTTAAAACTTTCTTCCCTTATCGAAGAAAATCAAGCCATGAGACAACAGCTGCAGCGGGCAGATGGAAAACACACACTCGTTTTTAAATCAAAACAGATGAGAGAGATTGTCTCTCTTGCCACAAACGTTGCAGATTCAGACACTGCCGTACTGATCACCGGAGAATCTGGAACCGGTAAAGAACTCATAGCAAGATATATTCACACAAAAAGCAAAAGAAACGGAAAAAGATTTGTTCCTGTCAACTGTGCAGCCATTTCTCCAAATCTTGTGGAATCAGAGCTATTCGGTTATGAAAAAGGAGCGTTCACCGGCGCTGGAAAAACCAAGCTTGGAAAATTTGAATATGCCGACCAAGGAACTCTCTTTTTAGATGAAATAGGCGATTTGCCTTTGGAGTCACAGGCAAAAATGCTAAGAGCGCTTCAGGAAAAAAAATTCCAAAGGGTGGGAGGCAACGAAGAAATCCCCGTAAATGTCAGAGTAATTTGTGCAACCAACAGAAAACTTGAACAAATGGTGAACACCAACAAATTTCGACAGGATCTTTTTTTCAGAATCAATGTTTTTCCGATTGACATTAGACCCTTAAGAAACAGGAGGGATGACATCCTTCCCCTTGCAGGACATTTTTTAAAAATTTTCACAGACAATGAAAAATATGAGCTGACAAAGGGAGCCTGCCAAAAACTTGTGGAATACCCATGGCCGGGAAATGTTCGAGAGCTTGCAAATGCCATAGAACGATGCACTATACTAACAAAAGACAGCGAAAAAATAACCTCCGAAACCCTTTCATTCCTGAAGGTTCAAGAAGCTGGAGAATCAAACAATTCCATTGTAAAACTACCTCCCAATGGAATTCAGCTCCAGTCGGTTCAAGTCAGCCTGGTCAAACAGGCCCTGGAGGCATCTGGAAATAACCAGACATCCGCTGCGAAACTTCTGGGGCTCAGCAGAGCAAAGTTCAGGGTATTGTTAAAAAATATTGAAGAAGATGACACACTTGAAAAAGAAGGTTGCAGCCCGTGAGGAAAGCCATCATCAGAATAAAAATGCTTTTATTTAAAAAAAGCATGGGCCTCTTTTCATCAACAGATCAAGGCTTTTTTTGGGCTCGCTGCCTGTTCTGTCTTTTAGTGATGGAGATGCTATCTGGTGCACCGTCTCTCATGGCAGCCGACACCATGCTATTGTTTGTTGGGGAAAATCTGGAAGTACTTTCTTTGGCATCAAGGAGGGAAGAAGCCGCATGGAACGCCCCTGCAATTGCTGATGTTATCACCAAAGAAACCATTGAAAGCACAGGGAATGACACCATTTCCGGGCTGCTTGCAAAACAGGCTGGTTTTTACATCAATGAAAGGGAGCGTGGAAGTGTCCCCTATCTTCGAGGAATTCCAGATTCTGCTCTCTTCCTATACGATACGGTCCCCATGGGATCAGCAACCAGCAAATCCGTCCACAATATCGACAATGAGACATCGGTGGCATCTATTAAAAGGATTGAGATTGTGCGAGGTGCTGGCTCTGTTTTATGGGGTCCGGATGCGTTTGCAGGAGTTGTCAATGTCGTCCCCCTCACAGGCAAAGATTTTCAGGGAATTCAGACAGGTATCAGGGCGTCATCCCTGGAGAACAACACCTCTGCCTTTCTTAACTATGGAATCGATAATGGACAATGCAACTCTTTCCTTTCCCTTTCAGCAAAAAACGTCAAAGAAGATGACCGCCCATTTAATGTGACCAGATTCTGGAATGATGGAAAAACAGCCATTGAACCCGATGAACGATTCGGAGAAAATCTTCCGGGCAATTCAAAATACTATGAACTTTACTCAAATATCTCATTTGATAATTGGCTGACACTTTCTGCAAGACTATCAGACAATAATAAAATTTATACGGTGTCTGACTGGTCTGGCGATTCTATCTGGAAAGAAGAGCGCTCCAATCCAACACAGACATTTAAAATTGAAGCCTCAAAATCGACCAGTATTGATTCAGGCATTCGGTTTGCCGGATACTATACCAACAGTGATGTAAATGTTGACATCATTGATAAAAACTTCAATCAGTCCGAACAATCCCTTTATGCTGAATTAATATACGACATCTCTCTTTTTAAAGAAGACGGCTTGTTAACCACCGGAGTATCCTGGAGAAAAACATCATTTAATAGCATCCTTGTATGGAAAAGTTTTATGCCAGGTTATCTTGATGAGGCCAATATTGATTTACTGCCACTCTTTGAAATCGAAAATTATGGAAACAGACTTACCTCTGTTTTTGGACAATACCGCCACCGTTTTTCAAATTTAGAAATATGGGCAGGCGTACGAAATGATGATCATGCTCAACTGGAAGACAAAATAAGCTACAACGCCGGGCTAGCTTGGGACTTCAGCCCCAATCTCATTTTTAAAACCATTTATGGTACAGCATATAGGACCCCATCTGCAGGACAGGTAGCCGAAGGGTCCAATACCCACCTTGAACGAATAGAGAGTGCCAACGCCCAACTTGCATGGAAGTCAGGAAAAGAAAACAAAATATCATTAACTCTTTTCAAAAATAAAATCAGTAATCATGTTATTGAAGATCGCTACGCAGGTGCCGGCCTTTCCTCACCAAATAACCAATCCATTTTTGGGGCGGAACTTGAGTGGAAATTTAAATTATTCAAGGATGTTTTTGCTTCAGGCAACATAACCACTTTAAACAACAATGGGCCAGATGAGACGTATTATTATGGAAGATATAAAGGCGAAATATTTAATATAGAAGATGAATTTGATAAGCCATCAACCTACCAATATGATTATGATACCGGTGCCGACACAGTGTTCAATGTATCATTAAACTGGAAAATCACAAAAGATATCACCTTGACACCAGGATTACGTTATATTTCTGAGACAAAACTCTATTACCTGTATGAAGAAGATCCCAGCATGCCAACAGAAGTGATTGAAGTAACTTCACCAGATGTCTGGTTGATGAATACACACCTGAAAATAAATAATATATTTCCTTTTTCCCTGGATTTATTTGTAGAAAACCTCTGGGACGAAACCTATAAATGTCCTGGTATGTATACCGTGAATTCCGGCAGATCATTTAATGCAGGTTTACTTATAAAAATGGACTGGTGAGCCTAAAAAAAGGGTTTAAACAGAACAATGGTCACCATAACAATTGAGAATTTAGTAGCCCAAAAAAGTCAGGTGTCACTCTTGCATTAACAGAGACTGCGCATAATCCAAATTTCAAAAGAGTATCACCAACTCAAGCTCCCTCCCAAGACGTTGTAACCAAAGCCCCCCAAAAAAATAAGTTGTAATTTCACAAAAAAAAAGCACTTGTTTAAATTTGTCAAATCATGGTCAAATATAGACACGCGCAATCTCAAACGACACCGAAACTGAAGGTTTTTTCCAAAGGCATATTTCTTGCATTTATTTTTATATTATGAAAATTTTAAAAACAACAACTCATATTGTTATCGTCATCCTTCTTGTTTTGGGTATTAGTGCATTAAAATCGCATGCATTAAATTCCAACGAGGATCTTGCTTCTTTTACAGAACTGATTAATGAAATAAGGATGGACCCTTTTACCAAAGCCGAATCTCTGGGATATGATAGAGAAACGCTTAAGCAAACACTTCCCTGGTTACAGGATTCATACCCTCCATATAATATTGATAACTTCCTAAATTCAAGAGCTATAGCGCATAACGCTATAGATGAAGAAATTTCAGAACCTGGTTTGACGCCGGAATACGATTACGCCAAAACAGGGGAGACCGGCGGAGTAATCACTTTTCTAAATTTTCTATCCCCAGATAATGCTTTCAAAATTATTGTTGAAAATATTTTCAAACAAGAGCTTAATCCGGAAAGAGTCAGCCCATTGCACATCCTCAGCACTGAATTTCATCTTTTAGGAATTGATGTAAATGCAGGGGTTGAAATGGTTGATGATAATTGGCGGAACGCTTATTTTGTAACTATCTGCTTTGGGTCATCTATTCTAAAGTCTGAAATACAACTTCTGACAATGGCAAACCAGATCCGATCCCGCCCTTTAACCTTGGGAGCATATCTCAATCCAAACGCCACTGAACTGATAGTCAACAATCTAAATTTCATTACATGCACCGCTGGCTATCCACCACTTTTTCAAAACTCGTCCCTCAATGAATCTGCAAAAGCCTATTCAAGACAACTGATCACGATAGACAGAGATTCTTCTATAACTCTGAGCGATGATCCATTGCTGCGTGCTTTAGAGATGGGATACAATGGTATCGATGTCGCAGAAACCTTTGTGCTGAGAATACATTCTATTCATGACACATCTTCCGAAATAGCCAAGACAGCTTTCGCATACCTGCTTCAAAAAGAATTGAAGGCTACCCCGACAAGGGGGGGCATTTTTTCCCTGACAGCAAATCAGAGTGGTGTTGGTATAAGCCTTTTTCCTTACAATGATCATATAGTAGTTGCCAGTTCTTCCATCAATGCGGGCACACAACTTTCCAATAACGAAATATTGGAGAAAGCTAAAATTTATGGCATTGTTTATTCAGACGACAATTATGACACGGTGTACACTCCAGGGGAAGAGAAAGAAGAAGCAACGATTGTTGTTTTCAGCAAATCAGAGAACATCATTGTAAATCAAATTACAACTGACAGAGCTGGGCACTTCACCATGACACTTGACAAAAACAAGGATTACCGTTTTGAAACAAGCTATAAAAATACGACACATTCTGTGGAAATTTACATTGAGCAAAACATGTTTCTCCCTATTGAAGTTACCTCACTGATCCCATAATTTTTTCTTCTCAGCAAAAGAAAATATATGCTGAATACTGAAAAACCCCATTACCAGCCCATTTCCCAGCACCACCCAAGTTTCATCTTGACTTTCCATTACAACAATATTATATAATCACTTTTTGTCTGATTATTTTTTGAGTGAGTGTAAAGAAAATGACATATCTATTTTCACCGCTGGCATTCTATTTAAGGCTAAGAAATCCCCTTCAATTTTTTTACACGCTCTGACTTCTACTCCACATTTGGGCGTTCTTTAAAGTAGTAGAAATAAATTTAATTTAAAGACCAGGAGTATCTAAATTTATTAGAATTAAGGATTTTTCCTCTTTAAATATGGTTTCCAATAAGCATGGTCTCATAACTGAGGCCTTTTTTGTGAGCAAACCAATAGCTTTTTATGGAAAACTGAAAAAGCAACAAAAACAACTTTGATACCCGTGTTAAAAATTAGAATTTTAATAGTATTTGGGAACACTTAATGAAAACAGCCATAATATTCGGCATTTCAGGTCAGGACGGTGCTTTTTTATCAAAATTGCTCTTAAAAAAAAGATATCGGGTGATTGGCGTCTCCCGTAATATCCAAAACGCTTCATTGGCAAATCTTAAAAGAATGAATATCATTAATGATATTCAATTTCTGTCTTGCTCAATGCTTGATTTCGATTCTATATTTAAACTCATTGAAAAAAATGAGCCTCATGAAATATACGATCTTTCCGGCCAGAGTTCAGTTGCCCTTTCCTTTAGAAAGCCAGTTGAAACTTATGAAAGCATCACCATTGCAAACATGAATCTGCTTGAAGTTCTTCGAAAATCAAATGCACCGGTTAAGCTTTTCAACGCCGGATCCAGTGAATGTTTTGGGGACACCCAAGGAAAAGCTGCAACTGAAATCACTGCTTTTTCTCCCAGAAGCCCATATGCCGTTGCCAAAACTTCTGCCTGTTTTCAAACAGCTAATTATCGTGATGCATATAACCTTTTTGCCTGCACAGGCATTCTGTTTAATCATGAATCATATCTAAGACCAGAAACCTTCGTCACTCGAAAAATTGTAAGTACTGCCTGCCGCATTTCCAGGGGAAGCAAGGAAAAACTCGTTCTAGGCAATATTTCCATCCAAAGGGACTGGGGCTGGGCTCCGGAATATGTCGAGGCAATGTGGCTGATGCTTCAAAAAGACCAGCCGGATGATTTTATTATTGCAACCGGAACAACATGCAAGCTGGAACAATTTATTTTTTATGTATTCAAAACCCTTGGTTTAAACTGGAGAGAACACATAAAAACTGACACAAAATTCATGCGCCCGGCAGATATTAAAATAGTAAAAGCAAACCCTGTTAAAGCCCAAAAAGTACTAAACTGGAAAGCAAAACACACGGCCTGTGACGTTGCAAGACTGATGGTTGAAGCTGAATTAAATCATGCCAATGACACAGTGATCTAATAATGAAGGGACCAACATGAAAAAAGCGTTAATAACAGGTATAACAGGCCAAGATGGTGCATATCTGACAGAATTTCTAATACAAAAAGGCTATGAGGTTCATGGTATCAAGCGCAGAGCCTCTCTGTTCAATACTCAAAGAATTGACCACCTCTACCAGGAACAACATATAAAAAACCGTAAGCTGATTTTGCATTACGGAGATCTGACGGATGCTTCAAATCTTGTTAAAATCGTTCAGAAGATAAAACCAGACGAAGTTTATAATCTAGCAGCTCAATCCCATGTTGCAGTATCCTTTGAAGCCCCTGAATATACAGCAGACACGAATGCCTTAGGAACACTGCGACTTCTGGAAGCGATCAAAATACTTGGGCTCATTGATAAATGTCGATTTTATCAGGCTTCCACCTCAGAACTTTTTGGCAAAGTTCAAGAAACACCTCAAAATGAGAAGACACCATTTCATCCCAGATCCCCCTACTCTATCGCAAAACTTTATGCGTATTGGATCGTCGTAAACTACAGAGAAGCCTATGGGCTCTATGCATGCAATGGCATCCTCTTCAACCACGAATCCCCCATTCGTGGAGAAACCTTTGTAACCAGAAAAATAACCAGGGCACTTGCCCGCATTTTTCTTGGTCTTAAAGAATTTGTCGCACTTGGCAATCTGGATGCTAAAAGAGATTGGGGCCATGCAAAAGACTACGTGGAAATGCAGTGGTTGATGCTGCAACAAGAAAATCCAGATGATTTTGTCATTGCCACCGGCACGCAACATTCTGTAAGGGAATTTGTTGAACTCGCCGCAAAGGAACTTGGCATTCATCTAAAATGGGAAGGAAAGGGGGTTAATGAAAAGGGGATTGTATCCTCCATAAATTCTTTAAAAATCCAGCAAAGACTAATCCGGAAAGATACCAGACAAAACACAAACATTCCCAAACCAGGAGATGTAATTGTTCGTGTAGATCCTCGCTATTTTCGTCCAGCTGAGGTAAAAACACTGCTGGGAGATCCAACAAAGGCAAGAAAAATGTTGGGATGGGAGCCCCGGATCACCTTTGAACAAATGGTACAAGAAATGATTCAACATGACCTTGAAGACGCACAAAAGGACCACCTTTGCAAAATGGAAGGCTTCAAAGTCTGCAATTTTCATGAATAGCAACCAACTGGCCTGATCTTAAATTATGTCAATTCTAAATTTTTCTTTCATAATAGAAATAACCAAACGAGATTTTGCAGAGCGTTTTGCAGGCTCGGTTCTTGGCTCCATGTGGGCCATCATCTGGCCTGTGGTAAATCTGTTCATATATATAGTGATCTTTGGTAAAATCATGGGTGCCCGTCTTCCAGGGACTTCTGACATGAATGCATACGGTATTTACCTTGCGTCTGGACTGATTCCATGGGCAGCATTTGCTGCAACCATAACAAGATCCACATCTGCCTTTATAGATAAGAAACACATCATTTCAAAGGTCAACACATCCCTGCCATCCTTGCTGCTTCACATCAATCTATCAGAAACCATTACCTTTGTAATTTCCATGATGGTCTTTTTTTTAATACTGACACTTCAGGAATACAACTTCCATAAATCTATGATACTAATCCCTTTTCTTTATTACCTTCAACAACTACTTGCACTGGCTATTGGATTATTTACGGCTGTGTTAAATGTCTTTATTCGGGATGTTCGAGAAATTACCGGTGTTTTTCTGCAACTTTGGTTCTGGTTTACCCCCATTGTCTACGTTTCTGAAATACTCCCCGAGATAGTCCAAAAAGCTCTTGTTTACAATCCTGCATATATTATCATTCAATCATATCAGAGAATATTTGCCTTTGACGATTACCCCCCCCTCCACGCCCTTTTTTTGGTAACCATTGCCACTCACGCTTTATTGATATTTTCCTTTACAATATTTCGCTATCTGGAAAAAGATATAAGGGATTTTTTATGATGGAAGTGCTTTTTCTCTTCTGCTGGACTGGATTGTTTATTGTGTTCTTTTTTTTTATTCTAAAAAAAAATTTTCGATTCAGAGCCTACTTACTCTTGATATTGAATCTCATTTTTTTATCGGGAATTTTTTATTTTTATCCACTACCCAAGCCATCTGTTGCTTTTAAAAAAACAACTTTTAATTCTGAAAAAATAACATCTGCCTTTTTCAAAAATAATCTCACGACAATGCTCAACTCATGAAAATTTTAGTCAATGCAATCCCCATGACCGGTCTGTTGACAGGCATTGCCAGGTATCTGCGCAATCTGTATGACACCATGAACAAACTGGATACAACCCACCTGGCTTACTTCGACGGCAAAAAATCGATGGACTTAATGCCACCATTGGCGGCTTCAGATAAATGGCAACAGACAACCAATGCCGTCCGTTCCCTGCCTGACCCGGTCATATTTGGAATGAGAGCGGCGCACTGGTTAAAGTATGAGCACTCCCTTAACAAATTATGCAAAAATAAAAAATTTGATCTTTACCATGAAACGGCATTCACACCGGCAAAGCTTTCTCAGATACCAACCATTTTTTCCATTTACGATCTTTCTCTTCGCCGCTACGGCAAAACCCACCCCAGAGAAAGGGTCTGGTTGTTTGAATACTTTATAAAAACTCGCCTTAAGTACGCACGCCACATCCTCACCATCTCAGAATTCATACGCCAGGAAATTATCGATGAATTCAAAATTTCACCATCCATTGTGACATCAGTTCCTTTGGCACCCGACCCATTATTTTCCAAATGTCCCCCTGGGGATATCGCATTGATTCAATCAAAATACCATCTACCTTCAACATATTTACTATTTGTGAGCTCACTTGAACCCAGGAAAAACATTGGTCTGTTGATTGATGCGCTGGAAAAGACAAATTCGGATATTCCTCTAGTGCTTGTGGGATGGCAGGGCTGGGGAGATAAACAATGGCTTGACAGAATCAAACAAATTAATATGAGAAATCGGGTTTATCTTATCGGACATATTCCAGACAATGATTTAAAAATCATTTACAATGGTGCCCAGGCCCTGATATATCCAAGCCTTTACGAAGGCTTTGGACTTCCCATTGTTGAGGCCATGGCCTGTGGATGCCCTGTGATATGTTCCAATGTGGCCAGTATGCCGGAGGTCGCTGGTGATGCCGCCGTTTTAATAGACCCTTCAAGAAGTGATGAGTTGGCCCATGCCATTGAAATTATTATTCATGATACCACCTTTAGAGAAAAAATAATGGCCAAAGGATTTAATAGAGCAAAGAAATTTACCTGGGCCACTACGGCAGCCAAAACACTTGACGTCTTTAAGATGGTGGGACCATGATATCTGTCCAAGATATTTCCAAGACATTCAAACTCTATCAAAAACCCTCTGATAGATTGAAAGAAATTTTTTCAAGACGGACCTATCATAAATCATTTGAGGCTGTTAAAAACATCTCTTTTGACGTTAATGAAGGAGAAACCTTTGGTATTGTCGGAGAAAACGGTGCTGGCAAATCAACTATTTTAAAACTACTGACGGGGATTTTGATTCCTGATACCGGTACGGTTCACATTACGGGAAAAATTACCGGCCTTCTTGAACTTGGCACCGGCTTTAATTCAGAATTTTCAGGTATTGATAACATTATTCACAATGCCACCTACCTTGGCCTTTCCCGTAAAGAGATTGATGATCGACTTGATGACATTATATCGTTTACAGAACTCAACGACTTCATCAACGAACCGATAAAAACATACTCCTCCGGTATGGTTATGCGACTTGCCTTTTCCGTTGCGATTCACGCGGATCCCAAAGCCTTTGTGGTGGATGAGGCATTGTCCGTGGGAGATGCCTATTTTCAACAGAAATGTATGAAAAAAATCAAAGCCTTTAAAAAGAACGGTGGATCCATCGTCTTTGTCTCCCATGACATGAATGCCGTCAAAGTGCTGTGTGATAAGGCTCTATTACTTGAAAAAGGCAAAATGCTGGAACAAGGCAATCCTGAAACCATCATCAACACATACAATTTCCTCATTGCAAAACACTCCCAAGGAGAAAAACTTCAATATCAGGACACCTCCAGCCAATCATCCAGCTATGGAAACCAGAAAGCCCATATTGATGAAATTGTACTGATTAACGAAAAAAATGATCCTGCTGAAATTCTTTTGAGTGGTCACCCGGCAAAAATAATCATACATATAAAAGGTCATAGCGAAATAGAGCAATTAACACTGGGTTTTGTCATCAGAGATAAATACGGACAAGATATTTATGGAACCAACTCCTATCACCTTAAACAAGATATTTCCATAAAACAGGGAGAACAACTTACCCTCACTTATGCTTTCAGCCAGTTTAACCTAGGTCCTGGAAAATACTCCATCACTGCAGCCTTGCACACCGGTTCAACCCATGTTGATGAATGCTTTCATTGGCTGGACAAAGGGGCGGTATTTGAGGTAATTTCAGGCAATGGTCATATTTTTACGGGATTGCTGCGATTAACACCAGAATTACAAGTAGAAGAAAAAAAAGGAAACCCGTTTTCCCAACAATCTCCTTCGTCTGATTTAAGGGTGAAAATATGATTGAAATGAATACTCCAGGCGTGGATGTAAACAAATTAATGGAATGGATCATCAGGGAGGCAAAACAACTTCCTTCCCCGGAATCAACCATTGGGAAAAAAGAAGAAAGTCTGTTGCCCCCCTGCCCTGAATTCAAACCGTTCCCTTTAAATAATGAGCTGTCTCCCCTATCCCGTAAAGACAGCTACCATTTGAGAGAACTTCTGAACTACCATGGTGAGCAGTTCATCGATAATGCATATCTGTCAATTTTGCAAAGAAAACCGGATCCGCAGGGAAAAATCTCTTTTTTGACCCGACTGCAGCATGGAGACCTGACAAAAACAGATGTTATCGGAAGGCTCCGCTACTCTAGAGAAGGAAGAATTCGTAAAATCTCTGTAAAAGGATTATCCATTCCTTTTTTACTCCACCTACTTTATCAAGTACCGGTGCTGGGAAAAATTTCCAGAATTATAACAGCAGTTCTCAATCTTCCTGCTATTATTAAAAATATTCAGGTACTGGAGCATATGCTTTTCAATGAAAACCATATGCTAAAGACAGCCATTCAGTCACATTCCAGCTACCTAATTAAATTAAACGAATACATTGGAACGCTTAATGAAAAATTAGAGGATTTCATTTCATCCAATACCAAAGGGCTTCAGACAGTTACAGAAGAAGTTCAGACTGTTGCTGAAAACTTTGAAAAACTACGTGAAAAAACAATCCAAATCCATCAGTCCCAAGAAAAAACGATGGAAAAATTGATCTCTTCCCTCTCGGACAAATTATCCGCACAAATGCACAAGTCCAGCGAGACCCACCAACAACTTGTAAACATAGTATACCAAATAGACCAACTTAAAGATTCTTTGCAAACAATGAAGGCTTTCCCCGACAATCAACAACTGGATAACACCAGTAAAAAAGCAAAGAAGCACTTATTTGATACAATGTATTCAGATTTTCAAGATAAATTCAGGGGCACAAGGCAAGATGTCAAACGCCGCATATCCTTTTATCTCCCTTTTGCCCAAAGAGCGCTAACCACAACCGGCGATGGCCTCGTTCTGGATATTGGTTGCGGCCGTGGCGAATGGATTGAACTTTTAGGTGAAAAAAATATCAATGCCCGGGGACTGGATCTTAACAGGGTCATGGTAGATCGATGTCATGAAATGCAACTGGATGTCATTGAAACCGATGCCATGGACTACCTCAATGAGTTAAACAATAAGACCGTCTCCGTTCTGACGGGATTCCACATCGTCGAACATCTTTCCTTTGATATTCTCATATCGCTCATTGATGAATCTTTCAGAGTTATAAAACCTGGCGGTATTGTCATTTTTGAAACCCCAAACCCTGAAAACATTATGGTAGGCGCCTGCAATTTTTATACAGATCCCACCCATAAAAACCCCATTCCTCCGGAAACACTGGAGTTTCTCCTCAAAGCAAGAGGATTTGCAAATGTTGAAATTCATAGGCTAAATCTGATGAAAGAGGTGAAATATATAAAAGACAAGGAGATGGAGGATGTTAATGAAGTTCTTTTTGCCATGAGTAAAGAACAAGATTATGCAGTTATAGGATACAAAGAATGAAACCAAAGGCCATTCATCAATTTCATTCCGGATCAGCTGTGGGGGATGCCGTAACCAACAGTATGATTCTCATTCAAGACATGTTGTGCCAGTTGGGTTTTATATCACAAATCTTTGTTGAGAATCCGGCACCCGGACTTAAAAAGACACTTCAACATTATCTCAAACTTACACCGAATGCCAACGATATCCTTTTAATCCACCATTCCATGGGCCACGAACTGACAGAATGGATACAGTCACTTAAAGGCAAAAAAATTCTTGTCTATCATAATATTACCCCTGCTCAATTTTTTCCGGAGGAATCTGCCTTTCATCACTACTCACATATTGGACGTCAGCAATTACGCACATTTTTACCCTTAATGGATGCCGCCATTGCTGTGTCAAAAATAAATGCCGATGAACTGAAAAATCTGGGTTATAAACACATCGTACAAATCCCCCTGCTGATGGATACGGAAACCCTTGTTCACCGCCCTTGGGATGACGCCATTGTAATAGACAATGCCGATATTTTTACCCTCCTTTTTGTGGGAAGGATAGCGCCCAACAAATGCCAAAAAGATCTAATCACCATTGCCACCCAGTTAAAAAACGCTTTTCACCGCCCCTTTCAATTGATCATGATCGGCGATTATGACATGAATTGCCCCTATTACCAGGATTTGATGAGACAGATCATGGCAGCAGGAATGGAAAACCATGTCCGCTTTACAGGTAAAGTAACAGACCTTCAACTCCTTGGATGGTACCGGGCTGCAGACATCTTTCTCTGCATGAGTGAACATGAAGGATTCGGGGTCCCGTTAATCGAAGCCATGGCATTTAATCTTCCCGTTGTGGCATTTAAAAGCAGTAATATTCCCCACACCATGGCCGAGTCTGGCATACTTGTCACCGAGAAAAAACATGCTGCCATTGCAGCCCTTATAAAGATCATATCCACCGATCGCCCCCTGCGCCGGGCCATTATTAAAAAACAAAAAAAACATGTTGAAACTTTCAAGAGATATCATTTAATAAAACAGCTGAAGCAGTTTCTTATGGATCAGGGCATTGATATTCCCTCCCCCGGAAAGGAAATCTCTATCCAGGACAAAACCTCCCATTACCAGATTGAAGGTCCCTTTGAAACCTCATACAGCCTTGCTCTGGTGAACAGAGAGCTAGGATTTGCCCTGGACCGAACACTCTCTGGCTGTGTGGGTCTTTTCGCCACGGAGGGGCCTGGGGACTATACACCGGATACTGATGCCATCAGTGCGATTCCGGGGCTTTCCGCCCTCTGGAAAAATGGCCAAAAGGCAAGTCGAGCAGATGTGGTCATACGAAATCTCTACCCCCCCAGAGTCTCTGATATGGATGGACAGATCAACCTGCTCTACTTTGCCTGGGAAGAGTCGGCATTGTCCCACCAGTGGGTGACGCAGTTCAACCGTCATCTGGATGGACTACCGGTATTATCAGAATTTGTTAAAAAGACGCTCATTGACAATGGGATTTCTCTGCCCGTCATTGCTGCTGGATGCGGAATGGACCATATCCACCGGGAAGCAATGATCTCCTGCCCAATTACAACTCAGGCCGCTTTTAAATTTCTTCATATCTCTTCATGTTTTCCTCGGAAAGGGGTTGATCTCCTGCTCAAGGCCTTTGCCGGATCATTTAAATTGAACGACGATGTGGCCCTTGTGATCAAGACATTTCCCAATATTCACAATACCATTGAATCACAGGTACGTGACATAAAACAGCAATTTCCGTATTGCCCCCCCATTGAAATTATTAATAAGGATCTATCCTCCGGTGAAGTTGCTGATTTATATAGGCAATGCCATGCCCTTGTGGCACCCTCCCGGGGTGAAGGATTCGGACTGCCCATGGCTGAAGCCATGTGGTATGAACTTCCGGTTATCACCACAGGTCATGGGGGTCAGGTGGATTTCTGCACACCGGAAACCAGCTGGTTGATAGATTTTACCTTTCAGCCAGCCCAAACCCATATGGCACTGTTTAACTCCGTATGGGCAGAACCGGATGTGGAACATCTTGCTAACTTGATGCACCAGGTTCGGCACACACCGAAAAAAGAACTCCAGATAAAACTTTCCGCAGCCAAAGAAAACATTCAGCACAAATTTACCTGGGATTGCTGCGCACAACGATTGAAACAACTTGAAAAACACATTGAAAAGCTCCGGCCCTTAGAGCAAAAAAAATATCAAATTGGATGGCTGTCTTCCTGGAATACCCGCTGCGGAATTGCCACCTACTCAAAATTTCTGGTGGATGCACTGGACAGGAATGCGTTTGACACCCATATTTTTGCATCCTACAACAGTGGAGATACCGGGGACGATAAAACACCCATCACAAAATGTTGGCAGGATCACACCGATGACGGCAGAAGGCTACTTGCGGCATTGAAAAAAAAGAAACCAGAGATCATCATCATTCAATTTAACTTTGGCTTTTTCAGTATTGAAACGCTTAAACAAATCATTGAATTTACCCTTGAGCAACAGATTATTTCCATCATTTTTTTCCATGCCACCAAGGATGTGGTCAAACCGGATTTTCAAGCATCCCTTGCCTCAATAAAAGAAAGCCTTTCCCGAGCGGATCGGCTTCTGGTCCATGGGCTTGATGATTTAAATCGATTAAAATCCTGGGGATTATATAAAAATACAGCCATTTTCCCCCATGGAATAAAGCATGCCCCCCCCACATCACAAAATGATGCAAAAAAACTTGCCCAGATACCAACCCACAAAATCGTAATTGCAAGTTATGGTTTCATGCTGCCCCACAAGGGCCTTGAAGCATTAATTGAAGCATTTTCAAAACTGCGGCATAAACATGAAAATCTTCATTTATTAATGATCAATGCCCTGTATCCAGTACCCGAATCCACAGAAACAAAATCAAATTGCCTTGCCTTGATCAAAGCACACCAGTTGGAAAATTCGGTGACCATGAGAACTGATTTTTCAGAAGATGAGGAAACACTTCAATTGCTCCAAGCAGCCGCCATGGTGGTCTTTCCTTACCAGGAGACAGCTGAATCCGTCAGTGGCGCTGTCAGATACGGCCTTGCAAGCCGTCGTTCAGTTGTGTGCACCCCCCTTGACATTTTTAACGATATAAACGATATTGTTCATATTTTGCCAGGAACCGGTGTTAATGACATTTTTCAGGGACTGGATCAATTGATTTCCCAGGAAAATGTATTGAACAGCAAACGAGAAATCCAAAATCAATATCTTGATGAGCATTCCTGGTGTGTTTTGGGAGAGAGGCTTTCAGGGATGATAAAAGGGCTCTATATTAATAAGTTAACGACTTAACCTGAACAAGGCAGAACCAAAAAGACTTTCTGATTCTGTTATTGCCCAAATAACACAAAAATCAGAAATAAGAATCTAATAGCCCCTCTAACAAACGATTAGTTATAGACCCCCAAAAAACGCGGCACACCCCCAATAATAACTATTGGGAATCCAATTTATTATCAATATGTAAAACGTTAAGTCAATCCTGAACAGCAACGTTAGGCACATGTAATTTTTATAAGACACAAAATTCAAACAAAACCAAGTAGACACTCTAAGGTAGAGAATATAATTGTGGAAAAGAATCTATATCTAAACACTGACAATGATGACAATGGAGACTATCTACTTAGAAGTAATTCTGAAAAAATAATAGATGTTAAGCTTACAACAACAGGGGTATACCAATTTGTCGTTATTATATTATCAAACAAAGAGCAAATAACACCGCCTTCAAGTTTCTTAATGAAAGAACCCATCTCTTCTTTAAGGCACATAAGTAAAAAATTAAAATCATTTTTCACTCTAACAGCCACGCCTACCCCAAAGCGACAGCAGCACATCCATAACAACCCCCCTGTGTTCTCAGTACAAATATCAGGAGATTCATATGGCATTAAAGACAAAGCAACACTTTTGAACTCAGATTTATTGGATGATCGAAACCAATGTGAACTCATGGTTTTTTGCTATATTGATGAAGCGAAAAAGATATCAATCAAATTAAAAAATAGATACAAAAAAAACCTTCATCTAAAACCTATAATCAAGTTGAACCATATCTGGTGCAGGCAAGATCCCGTTCTTCAAGGAGCAGAAAAATGGGAAGCAAGCCAAAAATTTTATGGAGAAGATTATTATTCCTGCGCAAAAGAAAATGTTGAAAGCGGTTATGACAATGCTTATAAAACAACCGCTATTCATAATCAGAAAATTTTTCTTTCCCCTTTTTTAAAAAAATTGGATTATCATACATCTTTGGAGATTGGTTCATCCATGGGTGTACTTTTAAATCTCTCTCTTAAAGCAGGAAAAGATGCTTATGGAACAGATTACAGCTATTTTGCTTTAAAAAATAGTTTTGATGATAATCAACAACGTATTTTTTGCTCTGACCTGACGAATCTTCCTATAAAAAAATCAAGCTTTGACATTATTTTCGCCCAAGAAGTATTAGAACATATTCTACCTGAAAAAATCTTACCTGCGCTACAAAACATTTATGAAATATCAAAAAAATACGTTATAATTACAGTTCCTTGCGGAGGCGGATTTCTACCTGAACTGATAACTTCTTTTGATAATCTTGCAAAAGACAAAGACGGAAATCCCATGGAAGGGCATCTCACTGTTGCTAATATTACATGGTGGAAAGAACAGGTGATTTTAGCTGGCTTTACCCTTAACGAAACATTATCCGTAGAGATAAGCAAATCATGGGGAATATATAGCTCTTGGTGGCAACTCATCATTGGAGAAAAAAAACAGCAGTCCGACAACTATCTGGAGCAATTTTACAATAATTTATTTTCAGAATGTTACGATAAGCTCAGAACAAAAGAAGATAATATTCTACACATTGAAGGCCGGATATCATACGATGATGAAGAAAACTGTAAGATAATTCAGGTAAATAAAAACAATCAATGTGGCTATCTTCTATTTGGTCCTTACATCTCACTGAAAAGAGGAAGATATCTAGTAACTTTTGAAATTAAAATCACCTCAAGTCAATTGACATCAAATCATGACCTTGT
Organism: Desulfocicer niacini; assembly: GCF_054657595.1. NCBI lineage: Bacteria > Pseudomonadati > Thermodesulfobacteriota > Desulfobacteria > Desulfobacterales > Desulfobacteraceae > Desulfocicer > Desulfocicer niacini. The sequence goes on along the minus strand of NZ_BAAHYK010000001.1, from coordinate 188,743 downwards.
TCTTTTGGAAGTAAAGAGTCAGTTTGGCGGAAAAATACATGGTAACAACATTGTAAAACTAAACGATTTTAAAAAAGCAAATCAATACCAAGCATTCAATATAGAATTTGAATCAATGGATGAAGAAGGAATTGAATTCACAGCCTATTTTTGCGGAAAGACTGATATCGCTCTTAAAGTGCCAGTTAAATACAAGCCTTTATGATAAAATTTATTAAAAAACGACTACCGAGTAACTTAATCTACCATTTGCTTCAAAAACACTATTCGTCATCTCGAAGAAGCAATATATTATATCCGACCAGAGTGATTTCATCAAATTCTATCGATCTGGAACGCAACGCCTAACTCCCTGTTGTCTAAACTTTTTTCAAGCAAATATGGATTAAAAGAATCCTCTATATATAAGGTAATTGTATGTTGGCCCTCTTTTAGAGCCAATTCTGTTCGATGGACTTCAAATGGCGTAATATTGGTTACGTACAAGGATTTACCATCCAATACAATTTCAAACCGATAGTGTTCTTTTTTAGGGTTATGGGTCCAATATTGAAGTTGAACGCGTTCATCTTGAATGCTAACGATTTCGACGCCCCCTTCCTTCCCTTTTGACCACCCATCTTTATATCTATTTTTATAAGTATATCTTTTTAAGGCATACAGCCGGTCTACGTATTTTTTTTGAGAAAGTTTTTTATCTATATTTCCCGACAAATTTGTAGTACCAAGCAACATGGTCTTATTTATAGTTTTAACGTCAACTTGTGATCCAAGTTGCCCCCATGCCACGCAATAGCCATCACTACAACCCAACCTATCGTCCAAATACCTTATTTTAGAGCATTTATCAACCCAAACAAAAGGTGTGGCAGCAGTGAACGTCAAAATCAGTGAGGACAATTTATCATGCTCAAAAAACTCAAAATAGGGTTTCACCTCTCGATCTTTCATCACCTCTATCAGGATTGGGTACTCATATGACGTACCATTTACCACAACTGTTTTTCTTGCATCGTCAATCAAAAAGGAAGCGCCTATCTTTGGGTTATTCCAAAATTTTTCAATTATTGGTTTCCAACGGAATAGTTTCTCTCTATAATTTTTAATCTCAGTGATTAATGATTGTGAATCACTTTGCAAATTACGACCTAAACCCAAGGAGGTATCGTATCCCAATGAATAAAGCACCGTTGCAGCGACATCAACCATACTCCCCTTTTTATTAATGACTCGAGGTGTTTTATTTCTGGGATCAATAATCATAAAAAGATTTTTTCGATCCCCTTTTTTTAATATCGATGTAGCCCCATTTCTCATGGCAAGGTGATCCGAGGTTAATACGATGACGGTATTTTTGCCATATTCCGAGGATTGGATTTTTCGGATAAATCCTGAAATCAAATGGTCAGCACAGGCAACCGCGTTTAAGATCTCATTTGATCCATCTTGATATTTAATTTCCCGACAGCTTCGGGTGAAGTGGCCATTGGGATGATGGGTATCCAATGTTAAGGTAAAAATTCCAAAGCAAACCTTTCTTTTTGATAGTTCAATAAACTTATCATATATAATATCAAACATTGAGTCATCATGAAGTCCCCACCAAGATACATTGCTGGGATCTTTCAAATAACACATTAACTCTTCACGGCCTTTGACATCGCTAAAACCATGCGTCTTGTAGAACTTTCCCTTGCCAGCAAATTCCAATGAGGCACCACCTCTGTAGACCAATGTAAAATTTTCAGATGCCAAAAATTTACCCAGACTATACGCCCCCTCATAAAAATGCTCCATCCCCCCCATACTGTTATCACCGGAAGAGGAAAAAAGTGGTACACCACATTGTGTGGTTGTAATTCCAGCTATGGTAAATCCATCACCAACCACCTGGTCTATATTCGTAAAAACAATATTTTCAGCCTGCAATTGTTTTAAATTAGGGACAAGCCCTGGAAACAGTTTTTCATCAAAATAGGTTTGTTCCAAGCTTTCTGCGTAAATATAGATAAGGTTTGGCCTCTCCGATGTTATTTTATTCTTTTTGGGTGGGAGATAGTATTGATTGAAATCTTCTTGAATAGCCAATAAACTTGCATCTATTCCAGTTTCTATATTTGCAAAACCCGGTAAAGAATCAAGGGTTTTAAGGTGTGCATATAGTGATGTTGTGGTTGGATTAAAGATAAAAGCAGCTAAAAGCAAGAGTGTTGAGACCCTGCCTCTGGCTTTATATTGCGCATCTGTTGGATAACACCTTTTAATTCTCCAGTAATAGATATATGAAGCGACAATGCTCAAAACAAAGAAAAAAATACATATAAAGACAATCATGTAATACTCTTTAAAACCTGCGCCACCCAAGCCATAGGAGAGATGATAAATAACGGCATCATTAATTCCTTCCCCTGTAAAGTAATCAGCCACCACAAAGATACCATAAAAAAGAATGTGCAAAAAAACAATCACAACAGAGAAAGAAACCGTTTTTGTGGTTTGAGGCTGGTATTTTGCCCATACAGTTGAAACAACAAAAAAAAACATAGATATTATCAAAAAATCCATTCAATTCTCCTATCACAATGAACTTAATTTCCGACACCTGCAATCATGAATTATTAAAAAATTTTCATTGATAAAACGCACCTACTTTTCCATAAGGATTGACTTTTAGTCAACACTCTTTCTTGACATTCCTAGCTACGTGCGCAATATTATTAAAATTTTAGATGAAAATCAGCATTAAAGTTATTATCCAGTATTTAGATCAATATGATTTACTGGGGCCTGTTCACAACATGGGCCACCCGTCACAGTTGGAGGGCTAATGGGGTCAGGCTTGTGTCATTGTAGTTTTAATAAGATGTTGTACTTAAAGAAAAACACAAATAAAAGTATCAATAATGTAACCCTAACACCATCCTGAAGTGACCCATCTTGTAAGCAAGCCCATTTACTGGAAAAAAGGATTGGATTGCTTAAAAAACAAATGTCAAAAATTCGATATAAACTCCCGGTGCATCATGAAGCAAAAAATGGACAGCATGGTTAACAAAAATTTCACACAAGAATGAAACTTCTATTCATACATCAAAATTTTCCCGGACAATATCGGCACCTGGCAAAAGCTGTGGCACAAAATCCCCAAAATCAAGTGGTGGCCATCGGCGAACAGCGAAAAAAACCAATAGAAATAAAAAATATCCAACATGTATGGTATAAAAGACCAAAGGGAGCCGGCGCACAAACCCACCCATATATAAGGGGCTTTGAGGCCAATATCCGCAGGGGTCAATCCATCATACCGGTTTTACAGTCACTTACCAAAAAAGGATTTGCACCCGACCTGATCTGCGCGCATACCGGATGGGGTGAGACCCTTTTTCTGAAAGAATACTTTCCCCAAGTACCCATTATTGGATATTTTGAATTCTATTACCATGGAAAGGGGGCAGATGTGGGATTTGATCCGGAATATCCATCCTCCTTAGACAGCCTGGCCCGGGTAAGAACCAAAAATGCCACGAATCTTCTAAGTCTTGAAGCCTGTGACCATGGTATAACACCAACCTTATGGCAAAAAGAACAATTTCCAAAAAATTTTCAAAACAAAATAGAAGTGATCCATGAAGGAATCGATACGGACATTGTCAAAGAAAATAGCCACATACGGTTGAATCTAAAGACAGAGGGAATTATCCTGACAAAGGCCGATGAAGTTATCACTTTTGTAAATCGTAACCTGGAGCCCTATCGCGGATTTCATACATTTATACGGGCATTACCGAGAGTCTTAGCCGCCCGCCCCAAGGCACATGTACTTATCATTGGTGGTGATAAAGTCAGTTATGGAAGACAATTACCCCAGGGTATGACCTACCGCCAAAAATATTTAAATGAAGTCCAACTTGATATGTCCCGGGTTCACTTTTTGGGACTGGTTCCCTACAACATCTTTTTATCCGTCCTTCAACTATCTTCAGTCCATGTTTACCTCACTTACCCCTTTGTCCTTTCCTGGTCCATGCTGGAGGCCATGGCATGCAGATGCTGCCTGGTAGCCTCTGCCACACCGCCTGTCACCGAAGTGGTAAAAGATAATATGAATGGTCTACTTGTGGATTTCTTTGATTCCAAAGCAATCGCCCAGAAAATAAATGAGGTATTGGATCATCCCCATCACTTTGACAAAATACGAACCCAAGCACGCCGGACCATTGTGGAAAAATTTGACTTACGGCGAATCTGCCTCCCTGCCCAGCTGGAGTACCTTCAGGAGGTATATGATGGTATTGGGAAAAAGGGATAACATTAAAAGATCAATTCTGATTACCATATTTAACTCAGAACTTGACCATAAAAAATCAAGCTTCTAAATGTTTTAAACATCACAATAAAGCTATAAGATTTGGAGTATTACGAATGAAGCTGATTATCCAGATACCCTGTTACAATGAAGCGGATACACTGGCAGTTACCCTTGCAGCCCTGCCACGCCAAGTTCCCGGTTTTAAAACAGTAAAATGGCTCATCATTGATGACGGCAGTAGCGATGATACCGTGGGTGTTGCAAAGGAAAACGGTGTGGATCACATTGTGACTCACACGCGAAACCAAGGACTGGCACATGCTTTCATGACGGGCCTGGATGCATGCCTGCACCTCGGAGCGGATATCATAGTAAACACCGATGCAGACAATCAGTACAACGCCACTAATATTCCAGAACTGACGGCACCTCTGCTGGAGGGAAAAGCCGATATTGTCATTGGCTGTCGCCCCATAGAAACCATTAAGCATTTTTCACCAGCAAAAAAAATATTGCAAAAACTGGGGAGTTGGGTGGTCCGGGGTGTCAGTAATACAAACATTACTGACGCACCAAGTGGGTTCAGGGCCTTCAGTCGCACCGCCGCCCTGCAAATGATGGTTTTCAATGATTACACATATACCTTGGAAACCATTATTCAGGCCGGACAAAAAAACATGGCCATCATTTCCGTCCCGATTCAGGTGAATAAAGACTTACGTCCGTCACGTCTGGTAAAAAATATCCCATCATACATCAAGCGCAGCATCAGCACCATTATCCGTATTTTTGTAATTTACAGGCCCTTTCGGTTTTTTGGCTCAATTGGTGCCGCCTTGTTTGGTTTTGGTTTTCTGATCGGACTGCGATTTCTCTGGTATTATCTCCAAAATGACGGAGATGGACATATACAATCATTAATACTGGCAAGTATTTTGATGGGAATGGGTTTTCAGTCAATTTTAATTGCATTTATAGCTGATCTTCTGGCTGCCAATCGCAAACTTATGGAAGAGATGCGGTTTAATCTAAAAAAAATAACACATGGTGCAACAAGAGAACATCCCGGGGCACAGCGAAATGAACAAATCCACGACTAAAGAATCAACCGCTTCTTACCATAATAATAACAGGAGCAGCATGTTAATTTCAGGTGGCATCAAAGAAGACGGGCTTGTTGTTGGAAATACCTATGATAAATATGGTTCACAAAACCCAGTGGTCAGATGGATGATGACAAAGTTTCAATTGGCCCTGACCGAACTTGTCACAATCGCTTCTCCCGACTCAATCCATGAAATCGGATGCGGAGAAGGGCATTGGGTTTTCCATTGGAACAGTCAAGGATTTGTTGCCCGAGGCAGTGATTTTTCAGAAAAAGTCATTGACCTTGCCCGTCAAAACGCCCAGGCCCAGGGTGTATCTGCCAATCTTTTCACCCCACGCAGCATATATGACATCAAACCAGGCCAAGATGCTGCAGACTTGATTGTATGTTGTGAAGTACTTGAACATCTGGAAAGACCAGAAGATGGTCTCTACGCACTTCAATGTGTGGTCACCGATTACCTTATATTAAGCGTCCCCCGTGAACCCATATGGTGCCTTCTGAACTTGCTCCGTGGAAAATATCTTCATCGACTGGGAAACACCCCCGGGCATGTTCAACACTGGTCCAGGAAAAAATTTATCCGGCTTGTAAACAAATATTTCGATATTGTAAAAATCAAGACCCCCCTTCCATGGACCATGTTACTTTGCCGCATCAAATGAAAACCGACATGTCTATGCCAACGCTAGTCAAACGATACCTGCATCTTATTGGAGGAGCACTGGGCCTGATCGGGGTAATTTTTGTTATTATAAAATTAGGCAGCTACGCCCATGAAATCAATTTGACGCGTTTCAACATGACAGATGGCTTTCTAATTTTATTTCTAAGCCTTTTATATGGTGCCAGCAACATACTTTTGGCACAGGCATGGTGGTATTTACTCTCTTTTCTTGGGAATCTTGGGAACAAAACGACACAAACGTGGGCTATAAAGACTTATGGCATATCACAACTGGCCAAATATGTTCCAGGAAATATTTTTCACTTGGCTGGCAGACAGGCAATGGGTATGGCTGCAGGTTTCACGGCGGGAGTGCTTGTTAAATCAACTTTGTGGGAACTGGGATTGCTTACTGTTGCTGGTACACTGTTCGGCCTGTTGGCTGTGCCGCTGATATTGCCTGATTTATCAAAGTCAACGCCAATAATTATCTTTATTGTGTTGGTAATCGGGTGTATCTGCGTAATGAAACATCTTTTGTCCTCTGCAGTGGGATCGGCATTCCTTCGCCAAATTACATTTTTAGCTATATCAGGCTTTATTTTTATTGTCGCAATATTGATTGTCGCACCAAAGATCATCACCTCTGCCATCTTTATCCCCCTGTGCGGTGCTTATGTAGTTGCCTGGCTTGCTGGGCTTGTTACTCCCGGCGCGCCAGCCGGTGCAGGGGTTCGAGAAATGGTTCTGCTTTTTTTACTTGATGGACTGATTACACCGGTTGACCTACTCTTAGTGGTGGTATTGGGCCGTATCATAACGGTATTGGGCGATTTATTTTTCTTTATAATTGCTCTGAAATATTTCAAAGCGAGGCAGATATGCACAAAATCCCCTTAACCAAAATCAACTTTTTGATATTTTTATTTCTCCCATGCGCCCTTTTCTTTGTCTTGGTAGTTAACGGAGCACTTCCTTTTTTTGCAATGCCTACACTTGGGCAGGCAATCTGGTCAACCGGATTTTCCCAGTCATTCATCAATGAATCCATTCTAAATATTTATGCAAATAATTTTGGGGCTCCCCAACCTGCGGCCATGGCCTTTGGTCTTTCGGGGGCCTGGCCCACTGCTGTGTTTATGCGTCTTGGCCTACACCCCGCAGATGCGTATGCTGCCATGGTGGCTCTGTGGCTGACCACCTCTTTTTTATCTGCATACAAAATTGGGCGATATTTTGAAGTTCATCCCTTGTGTTCAATTCTGGCAGCGGCAGTCTGGGGGACAATGCCGGTTATATGGGCACATTCCAGCTACTCCATGCTTTCAACAGGTATTGCCCTCCTGCCCCTGTATTTTCTCTCGTCACTATATCTTTTTTACCCCAAAAATCCACTGTCCATGACCCATAACATATCCTTTTTAAAAACAATGATATGTTATTTGATCGTGTGCATCATTTCCATATTCATGGACGGTTACAGCTTTATGATGTTTGCTATGGGGACAAGCCTCTTGGCAGTGGCCCTTTTTATGACCCGGGAGGTACCAAGAACATACCTGGTTCGGCTTGCCTGGCCCAGTCATTTATTGGGCCTTGGCTTGTCCTATATTTTATTTGTACTCTACATCGGCAAACTCCAATTCACACCATCTTCATTGGATTTTTTCAGGGGCTGGGGGGTGGATGTCACCTTTATGTTTATTCCAACAAAAGGAATGCACTGGCTGCCGGACCTTATGGATTGGAGTATCTCCCGATCGGAAAAAACATTCTTTGGAGATGCTTCTGTATGGATCACCTCATTCTCAATTCCTGTTATCATCGGTGCCGTATGGGCTGTCTGCTGTACTTCGATGAAAAAAAATATAATTGTTGGATTTGTTCTTATTTCTCTGTTTGGGTTTTATATGGCATTGGGACCTTCACTGAAAATAAACTCACAAAAACCTCCTAAAGAAAACCTCGGCGTAGTCATGCCAAAAAAATATGCCATCGCTCCAACCGGCTCTGCTTTATTTTCAAAAAATCTACCCGGTTTTAATAATATGAGGGCAAGTTATCGCTGGGGAGCCCTGGGCATTTTTGGGGCCTGGTGCTTGATCATTCTGGCAATGGCAAAGGGCAATGGTAAAAAAAACATCGGTACGGCCTCCCTTATAATGATCATTATAATGACGCTCAATCTGCCCAATTTACCACTGAAACTTAAGCACTATGTCAATTGTCGTAAAATGTTCCATCAAATTGACTCTGAATTTGTGGAAGGCATGAAGACAGTTGTAAGCCCGGGAGAAAGAGTCGCCTTTCTTCCCTGGAGAAATGATTTTCTGGTCAACTACGCAGCATCCCGATTAAAGATCATTACTTATAATGTGGGTGGTGATAAAAATTTTTCAGCTGCAAGATTGCACTGGCCAGAAACCATGCGACAATTTCCCATGGCGCAAGTGGATAAAAATTTTTCTGAACGCCTGATTCTTATGTTGAAAAAAGATGAAGCAGATGTAATCATTCTACCCTACATTGACCTGCTGTGGGCCGCCCATAAATGGCCGTACCCCATCCAATTTAAAAAAATATTATCACCTGTTATTTCCAGCTTAGCCAAGTTCAGCGTCGTTGATGTGAAGAATTACCAATACTACGCGGTTGTCCGCCCAAACGCTACGCTTAAAAAAATAACCAAGGCTATCCCAAAAGGCAGATCAGACGCCATCGCTCAATGTGAAATTAAGTAATCACAATCTATAAACATTGCACCCGATGATTTTTTCTGATATTTATCCATCTCTATGGAAGATAGACTCCAGAGTTCGGCAAAATAAAGATTTAACCAATGCAGGAGAGTTATATTGATAAATAGAATAATTTCGCTATGCTGTCTAATCGTCATCTGTGTCGTTCCTCTCCAGGCAAGGGCAGAAATTTTTTCCCTGAATAAAAGTATTGAATACGGTATAAAAAACAGCCCTCTGATCCTGGGTGAAAAACTACGAATTGACCAGGCAGAAATGGATATCAAAGCCCTCCGGGGAAGATTCCTACCATCCATTTCCACAGGCTATTCTCACAGTAAAATCACCAACGAATATGCATCCGGAACTGTGGACAGTGACTATATTGATCAAAACAATTCCACGGCAAGTCTGAAAATAAATCAGACACTATTTGCAGGATTTGAAAATAAAAACCGGTTTGACAAAGCAAAACTACAAAAGGCCTACCAGGAAACCATGGTGGATCTTCAGAAAATAGACTTGGTGAATCAAATTCGAACCTTTTTTTTTGAATTATTGAAAACACGGTATGACGTTGCCTCAATCACCCAGAGCATCAAAAGACTTGAGACAGATCTGACATCAGCCAAGGCGTTCAGTGACAAAAAAATGGCCGCATATGTCTATGTGCTCCAGGCAGAGGCAGACCTTGAGGAGGCCAAACAGCAGCTTTTAAAAACGAATGTAACCATCTATAAACACACTCAACGTCTCAAGCGCTTGTTGGGCTTGTCCAGAAACACGGATCTTGCAAAACAGATCACCTTTGACGATAATTTTGCCCCCCCTCTGCACGATGAACGCCTGGAAATTAGCCGTTGCATGGAAAAAGCAATGGAGAACCGTCCGGAAATGAAGCTGCTTTTATTAAAAATAGAGATGGCAACAAAAGATGCTGCAATTTCAAAGGGTAAATACTACCCAAGGATAAATCTTGATCTGGGATTTTATGACTACGACAAGCAATATGACAAATCAAGTGCATTCTATCAGGATCAACACAACACATACTGGAGCGCTGGCCTATCTGTTCAAATGAATTTGTTTGACGGCGGCTCTGCTTTTTATGAAAACAAGCGACACCACCTTGAAATCCAGCGAATTAAAACCGACGCTCGCCAAATTAAAATGGAAATCAAAGAAAATGTGGGGGTGGCTTTCTATGCCCTGGAAGAGAGTAAAAAACGGCTTTTATCTGTGGACAATGCCTTGGTAGCATCCAAGGAAAGTTATGAGCGCCAGAAAAAACGATTTGAAGCACGTATCGGAACGACTTCCCAGGTACTGGATGCCCAGGCAAAACTTGCCAGATCCGAAGCAGGAAAGGGGCAAGCACTGCTGGATTATCAGATTAGCCTGGCCGAGCTTTACCATGCCATGGGAGTGATAAACATCCCGGGAACACCTGCCGATGGCGAAGAAACCATAACTGGTCAGATCAAACCAGCTGTGGACAAATAAAACCAAACACGCTGAAAAAATCAATGCATCAATCATAGCACATTTAAATTGTTCTTTTATTTTTTTGCCGGATAAATTTACCAGAATTTTTTCAAAAAAACAGGAACATCACACGAAAAAGCAGGAAAAGCGTCATACAAACTGTATTATACTCTCCATTCCCATAGGAACAAATGAACTTGCACACATGCAAAGAAAATCATGACAAAAAAAGTGGCACACATCTTGCTTAAAATCTTGCCACTTGATTAAAAAATCCGTACAAACTTACGGATGCTGGAACTTTAGAATTGCAGAATAAACAAATCTGCTTACCTTAACTTAAATTTTCCTGAAGGAGGAAAAAATGCCAACAGCTTCAACAGGTTTAACTCAAACCCAAGTATCAGAACTTTATGTTGCCATCTTCGGTAGATCATCCGAAGGTGAAGGAAATACATATTGGCAGACAAATCAGGCGGACCGTATCAGCACTGCCAATGTAATGTTAACAACAAGTGCCGCCATAGAGTATTTTGATGGTGCCCTGGATAACGATCAGGATTTCATTGAACATATTTATGCAAACACCTTAGGAAAAACCATTGAAGATGACCTCGAAGGTATTCTCTATTGGGTGAATGAACTGGCACCCGTTTCCGAGGGCGGCAAAGGCAAATCAAGAGGCCAGGTAATTGTGGATCTCATTGATGCCATTACCGATCCTGAGAATGCCGGAGATGCTCAGGATCAGTTTGTCAACAGAGTTGCTGTATCTAACTACACGGCGGACCATGCTGAAGACTTTGATTCCTATGATTATGATTTCTTCATCAATCTTAACAATAGCGTTGACGAAACCCAAGACAGTGTGACTGATGCCATCAATGAGATTGATGCGGCTGTCCAGGCAAGAACGGAAGCCATTGAACTGACCGCTGACACGGACATAATGACTGGCAATGTTTTCCATGCAGGTCTTGGATACAATCCTGGTGGAACAGATCGCCTGAACTATCTCCAGGACGAGGATGTGCTCACTGGAGAAGGCAACAATCCTGTATTGACCGCTGAATTGGGCAATTCAAATGACAACGGTGATACCACTGTCGGCCCCATACTCAACGGAATTGAAATCGTTAATGTGGCCTTCACCGGTTCTGGGGCTAACGCAGTTGATCAATTGGATCTTCAGGGTGCAAGAGGTCTCACCGATGCTATCAACATAACCCGAATTAACGACGGTGTTCAGGATGGCGTAACCATCGACAATATCAACAACATCCCCCTTGAGCTGTCCATTTCCAACTCCGGCCAGATAGAGCAGGATGTTGAATTTGCATTTGATGATGACGCAGTAAGCGGTGCAGCTGACAGCGTTCAGCTGACCCTTTCTGATGTTGACCTTGACGAGTTGATCATTCAGGAACGTTCTTCTGAAACCCGTCCGGCCAATAATGGTATTGAAACCATCAACATTGTTTCTGAATTTAAAGCCAATGCCATTGATCAGTTCCGGGCAGAAGATCTTCAGACCCTTAACATCACTGGTGATGCCAATCTGACTTTTGGCCAGGAAGACATCATTTACGGTCCTGAGATTGAAGAGGCCATCGCCTATGCGCCAGCTCTGGAAAATGTGGCAGGTTCCCTGGAAAATATCAACGCAACCGGTTTTACAGGTAATCTGGACATTACACTGGGTGCAGAGCTTAATGCAGTTAAAGACGGCACAACCAATGATTTCATCAACATGGTAGTTACCGGTGGTGAAGGCGATGATATCTTCCGCCTCATTGACGGTATAGACCTGGATGCAGGTGCTGCTGCAGGCGATACCATTGACGGCGGTGCCGGTGATAACACGGTTGTACTTCTTGGTAACCACAACGTTCTCGGAACTTCTGTTATCAGCAACGTCCAGAATCTGGAAATCCGTACCGGACATGATGCTGATGCCGCAGCTGACACCGTAACTGTGGATGCCGATGCCTTTGATTCTCTGGCATCCATCTGGGTACGAAATGAAGGCTCCAACGGTCTTGATGCAACACTGGAAGAGGATATGACTGTCAACCTCAATGATCTGACTGCAGCACAGGCCCAGGCCATTACCATCGTGCACAGCACCTCAGATAATAATGGGGTTACTGACAACCTTCTCAACGTAAATCTTAAGAATGCCTCTGGAGCCAATGACACCGTAGCTGTAACGCTGGAAGATGATGTCAACGCAGATCCAAGATTTAACTTCACACTCTCCACTCCCAATGTTGAGAATGTTACTATTCATGACAATGATACTGAGTCAAACACCATCGCCCTTGAAGATGTTGCCGACATCACTGGCACACTGACACTGACCGGTGGTACCAGTGGCAACTTCCTGAATCTGGACACAACCACTGCTGGCGGAAATGGTGGTCTGTATCAGTATAACGTGGATGGATATGGCGATGCTCCTGGTACAGCCGCAGCCAATGGCCAGATTTTCGATTGGAGCCATCAAGCAAATCAGGTTCGTATTGTTGCACAAACCATTGATGCGTCTACATCCATTGATGATGTAGTGGTACGGGTAAGCAATGCTGCTCTGGAAGAAAACGGTGGACAGCTTATCACAATGGGCAGCGGAAATGACACCGTGATTTTTGATGCCCTGGATGAGGTGGATGCCGGACTTACCGTTCGAGATACGGTTATTGGCGGTGACGGAACAGATACCCTGGTAATCGACGGTGAACTGCTCAACGACGATGTAATTCATGTTGGCCCCTCTGAGACGCTGCATGTAGAAGGTTTTGAGAATCTCCGCTTTGTGGACGGAAGCAGCTATGAGCTGGTTCTGAGCAATAACTTGATTGATAACAACCAGGATGCCAATGGCTATCTGAACATCATCAACGATCATGATCCGGTTAATGATGTGCCAGGAGCCGCAGATGTTTATAATGGCCTATATCAGACTGAAGCAAGCATTGTGATTGATGCTACAGGCCTGGAAATTGGTCGTCATTTCACCTATAATGGTGAAGAAGGTATATCTCAAACCGCAGATCGATTCATCTTTGATGAAGGCAATGATGCACCGACCCTAGATGGAGACCAGATCATTGACGGTGGTGCCACGGACAATATCCCCACTCTCTATGCTCCTTATCAAATCTGGGATCTTGATAATGATTTTACTGCTGATTGGTTCGAGATGGGTACCGGAAACTGGGACATCCTTGAAATCCAGAATGATGCGCAACTGAGTCTCAACGATCTTGGAAACATTAAGAATGTTGGAACAATCCTTTTTAACGGTACAGAGGCAACCCCACAGCAACTTACCGTGGTATTGAACGATACCATCGTTGACAATATGGTGGACAGCTACCATGCAGCCACACTGGCAGAATCTGAAAGACTGTTCATTCTGACCCAGGATCCAACATCATTTGATGATCCCAATGATAATGCTGCTCCCGCATCACTGAATATTGATGCACGTGCCCTCACCGGACAGAGCGCATTGACCATTGTCAGTGATGACGAAAACATCACTTTTGATGAAATGTCATACGCAAATGATATTGTCCGAATCTCTGCGAGAGCTGCAGGTGGAAATCATTACATTGATCTCCAGGATTGGGATCTCTGGCCAGATGAGGACTTTGATGATGAAACCTTGTTTGCCTTTGCTGGTCCCGATGATCTTCTCTGGGTATACGATGGCAACTCTAACCAAAATGCCACACTTAACATTGGATGGGGTGATGACTTCCTGAACTATGGTGGCACTGTAACAGATACGTTGCGTGGCATTGAAAACTACAACTTCACCCAGTATTCTGGGGATGTATTTATTAACTCCAGCCAGAATTTTAACAACGACGGTTACTTCATAAATGAAGAGTTCACCCTTGGTGTTGGTGATGATGAAGTCTGGGCTGGAATGGGATTTGACTTTGTAGATGGTGGTGCCGGTGATGATTCTATCCACGGTGGTGGACAGAGTGACACCTTGATTGGTGGCGATGGCGCCGATGAAATTTTCGGTGGTGACGGCTCTGATCTCATTACCGGTGATGCCGGAGATGATGTGCTTTTTGGTGGCTTTGACTCTGACAACATCAGCGGCGGCACCGGAGATGACCAAATTTCAGGCGGAATGGATTCTGACGTTCTTTTTGGAAATGACGGAGACGATCTCATCTGTGGTGGTGAGGGTAGTGATCAAATCACCGGTGGTCTGGGTGCAGACACATTAATCGGTGGCGACGGTGATGTTGATGGCCTTAATGGCAATATCGTTGCAGGCAATACTCTCGCAAATGGTATCCCCACTGGCGTTCCTACCGGTGGAACAACCGATACATTCAATTTTTCTGTCACCATTGACCCCACCACCGATGCAGTAACCTCTGCTGACAGTGGTCTTACAACTGCAACCTCTGATGTGATTTCTGACTTCTTCGGTTTGCAGGTAGCCAATCCGGCCAATCAGGCCCCTGGAAATGGTGAAGATAAACTGAATCTGGATGTTGTAGGTAGCAGCAAATTCAGTGGCATTCACAATTTTGTGGTAATGGATGCCAATGTAAACAATACCAATCAGATCAACAATGTTGAAAATGCTGTCGCTTTTGCCAATGGTCTTACCGTTCCTGGCAGTAGCTTTGATGGATCCATCAACTACATCTATGTATATGACTCAGTCGTAGATGGTGGGAATGCTGACCCCTACAACAGTTACCTGGTTGTTGATGCAAACCTTGATGGTGCCGCTGATTATGCCATTACATTTACTGGCCTTGGTGATAATCGTCAGGGTGTTGTTGCAGAAGACATTATCTAAACAATAAATACAACCGTGAATCGACTCAGTTAAAATATAGATAATACGCAATTTTAATTGAGTCGAACATCACTTAACAGTTAAGGGTTATTACAGATCAGTGTGAAAAAGGATTGGGATAAATAGCACCGATTCACAAAGGACCCTAATTAAAAATATGAGAGCCCCTTGGAAATGAATTTATCCAAGGGGCTCTTTTATTATTCAGGTACGCTATTGTTGAAATACTATTTTTCTTTCCGTCTCTACAAGAGTCCTTAACCCGAATTGACCCAGTACAAACAAAAATCAAAGAACCGATTAAAAAAGGGTATAAATAAACGGTGCAATCACCGATCCCTGGGATAGAAAAAGTAAAGAACCAACCAGCAACATCAATATTAACAAAGGAGCCAGCCAAAATTTTTTTTGAGCGGCCATAAACCCCCACAGGTCTTTTATCAACTCCCACATCAGTATATCTTCTCCATATGATCATTTTTTTTTCGTCTGCTACTCTTCCAGTGGGAAGGTCTGGAATCCATAGGATTCAATTTTCTTCCCATGGCATCTCTACCCACAATCCGAAACACAATGGCCAATGGTGTGATGAACAGATAAAACACGATGGTCAAAATTAGCGTTGTGTTAAAAACTGCCATATAGCGTCCAAAGAGCATCCAGGGTGCATGAACAAAACGCAAGCCCTCGGGCCACACCATCGCCCATCCGACCAGCAGCGCCGATAATACCCAGGGCCAGGGCCTCCTCAGCAACCCAGTCCCCCCCTCTCCCGCAAAAATGGGCAATACAATTTCAAATAGAATGATAATAAACAGAGCCAAAATAAAACCGAATTGCCGATAGGCTCGGTGGGTTAATGGCTGTTCTTGCATCCAAATATCTCCTTTTCATTTCCGGAAAACGAAATCATGGGCTTGGTCATAAGATGGGCCTTTCATCACAATTGGCGGAGCAACGGGGTCAGGCTTGTGTTATTGTGTTTTTGACAAGTATTTAAGAATAAAGATAATTTTAAGCGAAAACGCCAATAACGCAAGCCTGACCCCTCCCCAGGGTGGCCCATGTTGTGGCCAAGCCCGAAATCATCC
Organism: Desulfocicer niacini; assembly: GCF_054657595.1. Classification (NCBI taxonomy): domain Bacteria; kingdom Pseudomonadati; phylum Thermodesulfobacteriota; class Desulfobacteria; order Desulfobacterales; family Desulfobacteraceae; genus Desulfocicer; species Desulfocicer niacini. Next base: position 172,505 of record NZ_BAAHYK010000001.1, on the reverse strand, counting down.
AATAAAAAGGGGTCAATCAGGAGAAAATTGTGATGCCCATGACCTATGCTCACCTCCATGGGATTGGGATTGCGATTGCTTACGAAGTAAAACATTTTCCATCACCAGGTAATCCATTTCCGTTCCCATAAAACAGGCATATGCATCCTGGGGGCTACATACGATGGGTTCACCCCTTACGTTAAAAGACGTATTAATGAGCACCGGACAACCGGTAATTCGCTTAAAATGATCAAGAAGTCCCCAATAAAGGGGGGCCGTGTCCCGGCTAACGGTCTGTACCCGGGCGGAATAATCCACATGGGTGACGGCGGGAATACTGGATCGCTGGGCTTTAAGTTTCTCCATTCCAAACTGCCCTTTCTGAACAGTTGTCATGGGAACCTGCTTGTCTTTTTTAATTCGGGCCACCTGAAGCATATAGGGACTTTCTACGGAAAGATCAAACCAGTCCGACGCATCTTCCTTTTTCACCGAAGGCGCAAAGGGACGAAAGGATTCTCGATTTTTGATCTTAAGGTTAAGAATGGACTGCATTTCAGGGCTGCGGGGATCTGCAACAATGGAACGTCCGCCTAAGGCTCTGGGGCCGAACTCCATTGGACCCTGAAACCACCCAATCACCTTGCCCTGGTCAATCAGAGCGGCAACACATGAAAGAAGAGCGTCATCATCCAGAATCTGATATATCGCACCAATACTGTCCAGATAGGCAATAATTTCAGAGGTATGATAAGCAGGTCCCAGTCGGGCGCCTTTCATCCGATCTTCTCCTGTGATGATTGTACGCGTATGCCCCAGATATTCATGCCACATGGAAAAGGCTGCCCCCACAGAACCGCCGGCATCACCGGCAGCTGGTTGAATCCAGATTTCTTTAAACAGCTTGGATCCCAGCAATTTACCATTTGCCACACAGTTCAGTGCCACCCCCCCGGCCAAACAGAGAAACGGCAGATCCAGTTCACGACGGATATGAGCAGCCATGGAAAGAAGCACCTCCTCAATCACCACCTGAATGGATCGGGCAAGGTCCATCTCTTTTTGAGAGATGGGGGACTCCGGCGTCCGTGGTGGCCCGTCAAATAATCTATTAAACCTTTCATTGGTCATGGTTAAACCGACGGCGTAATTAAAATACACCATATTAAGCCGAAAGCTGCCATCTGATTTAACTTCTATTAAATTTTCATAAATGCGCTTTACATAGCGAGGTTCGCCGTAGGGAGCAAGCCCCATGAGTTTATACTCACCAGAATTGACCCGAAAACCGGCATAATAAGTAAATGCCGAATAGAGAAGCCCCAGAGAATGAGGGAAATGAATCTCCCAAACGGGATCAAGACGATTGCCATTTCCCTGCCACACCGAGGTGGTGGCCCATTCGCCTACCCCATCCACACAAAGAACGGCCGCCCGATCAAAGGGGGATGGAAAAAAGGCTGATGCAGCATGGGCCTGATGGTGTTCCGTGAACATAAGGGGTGGAAGAGATTTTTCATTAATGAGAGAAAGTGCAGAAAGGGACTTTCTCAACTGCTGCTTAAGAAACAGTTTCTCCTTGAGCCACACAGGCATGGAAGTTAAGAAAGAGCGCAGGCCCCGGGGGGCATAGGCAAGATATGTCTCCAGAAGTCGTTCAAACTTGATCAGGGGTTTATCGTAAAACACTACATAATCCACATCCGCTAATGTTATTTTCTGGGATGCAAGACAATATCTGATGGCCTGCTCCGGAAAAGAGGGATCATGCTTGATCCGGGTAAACCGCTCTTCCTGGGCAGCAGCCACAAGTTCTCCATCCACCAACAAAGCTGCGGCACTGTCATGGTACCAGGCTGAAATGCCAATTATATTCACGGTAATTTTCCTCCTTTCGCAGGGGCAGCGGGTGGGGGACTCAGCAGGTGTGAAAGCCTGGCATAAACATCCCGGGCCATGATTTCGTTTCCCCGGGACGTGGGGTGCAGGGCATCCAGAAATAATGATTTTTGATGCAGATATCGTATATCAACGCCATGGGAAAACACAGGAACGCCATGACGAGATGCCACATGGTTCAAGGATTCTAAATAACGTTGAGCTGTGGCAATAAAAAAAGGCCGGGTATATCGTACGTGAAATTCATTGAGGCCTGATTCCGGCATGTGATCCGCGTCAAATGGGGGGGCAACAAAGGCAAGCCGTATTTTATTTTTCTCACAGAGCAAAATCATCTGTTCAATGTTTCTGGTATACTGAGCCAGCGCATCGGGATTAAAACGATCCACTGGTTTTTCCTTGCTTCCAACGCCCATGATCAATATCCGAGCTAAATGGGAACGAGCCATAGTCCAGGAAACCCAGTCTGGGGGCTTCTGATAAACAAGAATGTCGGGGTGCCAGTTGGTAATAGTGGAGTACCAGATATCATTCCAGAGGATATTAACTAAAATCCATTGGGGGCTGAGAAGGTTACTTGCTAAAATTTCCTTTAAATACGCCAAAACCTGACTGGATGTATAGGAAGGAACCCCCCCATTGATCACCTGAACATTGTCTTCAGGCCCAAAGGATTGCATCAGAAAATAAGGATAGGTTTCTTCCTCGCCCACCCCCCACCCAAAGGTAGTGGATTCACCCAAAGTAAGAATCTGAATTTTTCTATCCAGGCCAGGCCCAAAATCCTGCCCCCGGAAACCATGGTTATTGATACAATAGAGTGAACTTTTATAGCCTGGTTTTAAAGCAAAACCCCTGACGCTGTCCGCCACAATAAAAGGCCTGCCTCTGGTGCGTAAGGATTCATCATTGAAAATAGGCTGCACATTTTCCTGGGGTATTACCAGTCGCGTCGCCATTTCAACGAACAGCAGCAGCAGCAGCAATACCCCGATATTTACAGAAATGATATAAAACGCTTTTTTCACGACATTATTCTTTTCCGCAAAATTAATCCTTGATGAAGTATATCATATATGCAACACATGACTGCCAGCTGGCTCAATATCAGCCTTCTCGCATGGCCCGGTCAGCATTAATGAGCAAGGGACCCAAAATATAACTGATGACGCTTCTTTCCTCGGTGGTAATATAACATGCAGCAGGCATGCCCGGTGAAAGGTAGGCATTATTCTGTTCCAGCACTGCAGCGTCTACCTCCACATGAACACTGTAAAAACTGACCATTCCCATGGCGGAACGTTCTGTTTCAAGGTCGGCAGCCACATAGGTTACCACACCTGGTACCGGTGGGGTGGAACGTCTGTCAAAAGCACTGAGTTGCACCTTGGTCTCTTGTCCCTTCTGCACCCGGGTAATATCTTGGGGATTTACCCTTGCCCGAATAATAAGCTTGGAATCAGCCGGCACAATATCAAGCAATGGCATACCCGGAGAAATAACGCCACTGTCTTCAGAATGAACTTGCATATTAATCACCTCTCCACTGATGGGAGCGCGGACAGTTAGACGGTTCTGGGTATCAGTGGCTGGACGAATCTGCATCTTTAACTCAAAAATGATATCCTTGGTTTTTCCCAGTTGGGTGATTGCCTGTTCCCGATACTGGTTCTTTATATCAACGATACGAAGCTTATATTCTTCAATCATTTGACGGTATTCAGCCATGTCCTGTCGTAAACGCCCCCGCCGACCCTGGTGCTCTGCAAGACGTCTCTGCAGTTCCATAATCTCCGGTTTTCCCATATAATTTTCCTGAAAAAGCGTTTTCTTAACGGCAACCTCCTCCTCCAGATTGGCAATAATCACCTTCTGGGTGCCGAACTCCTCATCTGCACCGTCAATGCGGTTTCCCAGCTGTTTAATCTGGGACTCATACAGGGAAATTTTTCCTTCCATATCCGAACGACGGGACTGGAAAATATCTTGTTCAGTGGCCATGGTCTTGGCAACATTATCATCCATGCGCTGTGATTTTAATTCTGGAGACCACGTAATCTGTTTTGCCATACCCATTTCGGCGGTAAGACGATCTTGCTCTGCCATTTTGGCATTAAGCCTTCCGCTTAAGAGGTCTACATTTGCTTCTGCCTTGATACTTTTCAGCTTAATGAGGACATCACCTTTTTGAACATGATCACCTTCTCGTACAAGTATTTCATCAATGATTCCCCCCTCCAGATGTTGAACGGTTTTTCGCTCGCCAGACACTTTCACCATACCCGGTGCAATCACAGCCCCCTGAAAGGGAAAATAGACAGACCATGCAGCAAGTCCCCCAAAAAAACAAAGAATTACGATCAATCCCGCCACAATAAATGGTGTGGGGCTGGTATTCAATACGATATCTTTATCGGCTATTACATTTTTTTCAGTCATTGTTGATCTCCTGATTAATTCACCCGGTTCTGACCCGTGGAGGGTACAACCTTAAGTTGTTGCCGATTTTGCTGCAAGGGCTGTTGACGGGAGGCTGTCAATTTAGAAAGCACTTCCTTTGTTGGGCCGAACATGGACACCTGTCCTTCTTTCAACATCAGGAGTCTGTCCGTCATTGCCAGCATGTTAGGTCTTTCAGTGACTATTACAACACTTTTATTTTCTTTTCTTAACAGTTGCAAAGTAGCCATCAATCCTTTAAAGCCAGCCTCGTCCAGGCTGACATGGGGGTCATCCAAAATGATTAACTGGGGATCATCGTACAGCGCCCGCGCCAGAGCAATGCGACGTCGCTGACCGGTGGAAAGATTTTTACCGGTAGTGTCCACCATAAAGTCATATCCTTTGGGAAGAGATAATACCATTTCGTGACAATGAGCCTTTTTGGCAGCTTGGATTACCTTCTCAGAGTCCACCGCTTTCAAACGGGAAATATTTTCTGCAATGGAACCAACAAAAAAATCTGTTTCCTGGGGAAGATATCCGACATAGGGACCCAAATCTTCTTTTTTCCACTGGGAAAGATCTCCGCCATCAAGACGAATTTTGCCAGCAACAGGAGACCATATACCCAATATCAAACGCAGCAAAGCGGTCTTTCCGGCACCTGTCGGTCCAAAAACACCTAGGGTTTCACCCGCTCCCATCTGAAAGGAAATATTTTGCAAAACAGTTCTCTTCCCCATCACCAGGGTAATGTTTTGAACCTGCAATGCTCCCTGGGGACGGGGCAAAGCCAACGTGGATTGCCGTTCTTTGGTCTCAACAAAATGTAGCAGGCGTTTATAGGCAGCAAAAGCTTCAGTTGTAGATTTAATAGATTCAAATTCCAGATCAAGGGGATAAAAAAGCCGAGCCATGAGAATAACCGCAGCAAAAACAATCCCAATGGAAATTTCCTGGCTGAAAAAAAGATACGTACCAGCGCCGAAAACAGCTGCCATTGAAATCCCCTGTAGCACCATTCTGACAGCACCGGTGACACATCTATTATTTGCCACCTCATACCTCTGAATTTGGCTTTGCTGAAACACTCGATCATATTTGTCCTGCACTGCTTTCAGCATACCCATACCAGCTATTAAATCGGCATGACGAACCGTGGCAGACAGCAATCCGGCAGCCAGCGTTTCAGTGGTTTCAGAAACGATATAACGCTTACCATTAAGGTATCCCAGCAACTGCTGGAACATAAAAATCATACCCAGGCCAAACAATGCCACCCCGCCTATAACAGGATGTATCAGGTAAAGAATCACGAGATAAAGCACCATCCAAGGAAAGTCAAGCCATTTGACAAAAACACCATGAACAACCGCTTCGCGTACACAGGCAAGATCAATCATCCCACGATCATAACCTATTTTATCAGCAACTGCGGCATTATTATGGATCGTTGCAAGCACATGGGGCAACAACCTCTGCTCCATGGCAAATCCCGCCCGCATGGCCATCTTAGAGCGCATGTATTCAAGAACCCCCATCACCATAAGAGAAAAAAGGGTTAACAGGCTCAAAGTCATGAGCGTAGCAGTACTGAAGCTGTACAATACCCGATCATATACCACCATCATGTAAATGGGAACAATGAGGTAAATCAGGTGGGTACACAACCCGAAAAGAGAAATAAAAATAAAATATTTATATCTGAATTTCAAAAGATCACGCATTCATTTTCTCCATCATTATATTTGATCTGCTAACGCCTTATTTAAGAGAGACTCCCTGTTGCCGAATTCCGGTGGACTCCCTTTCTTCAAACTGAGAATCTTATCAACGCCGTACAGTAGGGAAGATTTATGGGTAATCATGATAACGGTTGTTCCCTGGGCCTTAAGCCTTTTCAAAGCAGTTATAAGTGCCTGTTCCCCGGCCTCATCCAGGTTTGAGTTCGGTTCGTCCAATATGACCAGGGAAGGATTACCGTACAGAGCCCGGGCAAGTCCCACCCGCTGACGCTGGCCCCCGGAAAGGCTCAAACCGGCCTCACCGATATCTGTCTCATAGCCATGGCGGAAGCCAAGAATTTCATTATGAGCATCGGCCATTTGTGATGCCTGGATAACCGCATGGGAATCAATGGGGCCCATGCGGGCAATATTTTCACTGACGGTACCGGTAAACAGTTCCACATCCTGGGGTAGATATCCAATAAAAGGACCCAGCGATCCCAAATCTATGGCGTTGACGTTCTTACCGTCCAACCGAATTTCCCCCCGGGTAGGGGCCCAGATTCCCAGAAGCATTCTACACAAAGAAGTTTTCCCTGCCCCATTATGGCCAACCAAGCCCATGCTTTCTCCAGGCTTCAGGGAAAATGAGAGGTCTTCAATTATGACATTGCCACCAATTTCAAGGGAAACGGCATCCACATCAAGCCTGCCGTTAAAAGTGTCAACCACAGCGCCCTCTGTCCCCGGAATTTCCTTGAGTAATTGGTCAAGTCGGCGATAGGACAGACGCGCACCAGCGGTCTGTTGCCAAGCCCCTATCCCTTGCTGAACCGGGGCAAGTGCCCGGCCCATGACGATGGAAGCTGCAATGATGGCTCCCATATTTACTTGATTTTCAATAAACAACAAAGCACCGGCAAAATAAATTGCCACCTGCATGAAAACACGAAAACTCATGCTCACGGCTGTGACAAGTTGCCCTTTTTTTGCGGATCGTTCCTGGATATCCATCTCCACATCGTTGATGCGATTCCAGTAGCTGGCGGTATGATTCACCATGCCCATGGCCATCAATACCTCTGAATTGCGAAAACATTTATTAAGCCATCCACGTTCCTGCCCACCAAGAAGACTGGTTCTCTCAAGATCCGAACGGGATAAAAGATGTTGAATCAGGCCCAAAATCAGAATAATAACTGCCCCACCCGTGGCTGTATATCCCAAAATTGGATGTATCAGATAAATCACCCCCAGATAGATCGGTATCCAAGGCACATCAAAAAAAGCGAATACAGCATTGCCTGCAAAATATTGCCGAATCACATTAATATCCATCAACCCCAGTTGGTAGGCGTCTGCATCTGGACGAGATGAATTTTTCAGCATACGATCCAACACCCTTCGACCGATTAGGTTATCCAATCGCACCCCTAATCTGACAAGAATTCTGGATCGAAGGAGTTCAAGAATTCCCAACGTCAGCAATGCCAATAATGCCCCTGCCGTGATGACAAAGAGAGTGGAAAAGCTGCCACTGCCAAGCACCCTGTCATAGACAGCCATCATATAAAGGGGAAAAGTCAGGTAAAGTGTATTCGCAAAAAGGCTAAAAAAGCCTGCAGAAAAAAAATAAATAAAACATTTACGTAAAAAAATTGCCATGAATTACACCGACCTTACCGAATCTGCCCCATGGGTGGCGGATTGTGCCTGTTGAGCCGCAGAAAGTCTTGCCACCACTTCATTCATGGCTCCAAACATAAAAACTTGCCCTGCCTGCAACACAAGAAGCTTGTCCATAGCCTGAATTAACTCTGGTTTATGGGTCACCATGATGCAGGTACATTTTCTTGTCAGTTTAATAGTTCGCAGCACCTCCACAAGGGCAGATTCCCCCTGACAATCCAGATTGGATGTGGGTTCATCCAGAACTAAAAGGCTGGGGTCGCCATAAAGTGCCCGAGCCAGTCCCAGTCGTTGACGTTGACCACCAGATAAACCGATCCCGTCAGGATGTTCCAGTATCGTATGGTAACCGTTGGGAAAGCCCTCAATAAGGCTATGAATACCGCACAAGTTGGCTACTTTCTCAACCTTTTCCATATTCACAGGGCCCATGCGGGCAATATTTTCAGCCACAGTTACCGGAAACATCTCTACCACTTGGGGCAAATACCCTATATATTTTCCCATCTGTCCCTGTGTCCAGGAATGAATCTCTGCCCCATCAAGGGTTACTTTGCCTGAAATTGCAGGCCAGATCCCAAGAATCACTCGACAAAGCGTTGACTTCCCAGCACCATTGGGACCGATAATACCCAAAATTTCACCATGGGAAAGGTGAAGTGAAATATCATTGAGCAGGAGTCGATCAGCAATGGTAAAACTGACATTCATTACACGCAGCGTCCCCAACGAGGGCAACAAATTCATGGCGGGGATATCAGCATCCGCTTGGCTTAAAAAAAGATTCAATCGTTCATAAGCATCCCTTGTCTGAATGGTGACTTTCCATGTGGTCATAATTTGCATCAAAGGCGTCAACGCCCGCCCCATGATGATGGATGCTGCCACCATCAGTCCCACATCAAACCCCTTTGTAAGGGCATAACATGCCCCTGCAAAATAAATAAGAACCTGAATCAAAGTCTGCAAAGGCTTGATAATAGACTGAATCAGGCCGGCATACTGACTGCTCACAGCCTGATGAGTAATTACTTGTTGGTTGTTATTTTCCCACCTGTCACCAATGGCCTTGATCATCCCCATACCATTAATTACTTCGGAGTTGCGCAAAAACGCATCAATGAAACGCTTGTTTTCCATATTTTTAATGTTGGCCGCCCGCATGCTGTCCTGCACAAGAAACTCCTGCAAAATACTCAAGCCCACCATAAATACAGCACCGGCCGTGGCAATGGCACCCAGAACAGGGTGAAACAGAAAAATCAGAGCAAGGTAGAGCGGTGCCCATGGAACATCAAACAAGGCATTGATGGCCGGAGTTGTAAAATATTTTCGGATGATCCCAAGATCACCTAACACTTGTTCAGAAGCCTGCCCATTCATGCCAGCGTGACGGTTCAACATACTGCAATACACTTTATTGCGAAATCTTAAATTATAATCTTTGCTTGCGACTTCCAGAAGGCGGGAGCGGACATAGCTGAAAAAGGTCAACAGAATCAATGCGTATATGGCAGCAATGGTAAAGGTCCTCAGCGAAGTCATACTGCCACTGATGCACACATTGCCGTAAATGACAAACATGTAAAAGGAGAATGTTAACTGGAGAATATTTATGAAGCAGCTTAAGAGGGCGGCAAAGGTGAAATACCCCTTCCAGTCTTTGAAAAATTTATTCATAAAGAAATATCTTCATCGGACCAGAGGGCCGGATCTTTTTCCTTGGGTTTTTCCATACCTGCCATGTTCCCGTTCTTTTCCTGCCCTAATGAATCAAACACCACATACAAGGCATACAAGACCAAAGGACTCATGACCAAATACAAAACAGTTACATCAATTGCAATCAAAATCCCCGGACTCAGCATAATACAATACCCTTACCTTTATTTAACTTAAGCAAGGGATGTTATTATATCGAGCGGGCAAGGTCAACGAAAAAAACAAGGATTTTATAGATACTGAGATTTCCCAACGGTGCATTTTCATCTGTGGTAATGTTCGTTATGCTTCCAAACCCTTAAGAAATCAATACTAGAAGACCAAGCCACCCCCATGGGGCGGCTTGGTCTTATTGTCCTAAATACAAAAACGCAGAAGAACATACCTTCGTCACTGATACAACTTGAGCAAATTATAGTCATCTTGCCTTTGGGTTCCCGGCCCACAGCCATCTACCCTGACACAATGAGGGTATCCTAGGCACTGCATATCACTTAGACAGGGGAATTCAGCATTTTTCCGCCGGTAATGATGACCAGAAAAGACTAACAACTCTGGGCATCAAAATGGAAAACGAATAAAGCATCAATTATATGGTTACCGTGAGCCAGAATGCTCTTTCTTCAAAGTCAAAATTTTCGACACTCACAGTAAAAAAATACGTTTGTCGAACAAATCCCATACAACTTTAAAAAGCAACCCAACATTCGAATCTGAATCATCAAATTGCAGACACCTTTATTTCATCAATATAGACATCATCACGATTACCGCTGGCATCACACATGAACCGTAACTTCATATTCATGGGAAATTGGTATTCTGAAGCGGAAATCGTGATGGTTTTTTTATAAAATTGACCATTTTCAAAATCCACACCTTGGGCATAAGAGGCTACGGTGTGCCAGCGGCTGCCATCAAAATACTGCACCAGAAAATCCTCATTGCTGTTGTCCATACTCTGGGCACGAAACCAGAACTCCACCTCAATAGTTGTGTACCCCGGTGTTGATACATCCATACCGGTGGTATGATAGAATGACGAGGCCGTACCACTGTTATCTTGAATATCTGCGGCAGCACTACCCTGGTGTGCATAGGTTCCGCCGGTATAACGCAAACAGTCTCCCCCGCCGGAGGTATAATTCCCCCAACCACTCTCAAAATCATCATAACTCAGGACCGTATATTCTTCGGCAGCGGATATGCTCACCTGGGCTGTGGATATATCCGTGTCACCGTCATTATCCGTCACCGTAAGTTGTGCCGTATAGCTTCCAGCTTCGGTGTATATATGGGTGGGAGCAACACCCACAGCGGTACCGCCATCTCCAAACGCCCATGCATAACTTTCTATGGTTCCATCGGTGTCACTGGATCCATTTCCATTAAACTGCACTGCTTCACCTGCTATACCACTGTAAGCGTCTCCCGCATCGGACTGGGGGGGAGTATTATTATTCTCCTGTGCACCAGCTGCTGATACCCTTATTTCGTCAATATAAACATCATCCGCATTGCCGCTGGCATCGCACATGAACCGTAGCTTCATATTTGTGGGGAATGTATAGTCTGACTCAGAAATAATGAGGCTCTTATTATAGAATTGACCATTTTGAAAATCAATGCCCTGGGCATAAGAGGCTACGGTGTGCCAGCGGCTGCCATCAAAATACTGCACCAGAAAATCCTCATTGCTATTGTCCATACTCTGGGCACGAAACCAGAACTCCACCTTAATAGTTGTGTACCCCGGTGTTGATACATCCATACCGGTGGTATGATAGAATGAAGAAGCGGTTCCGCTGTTATCCTGAATATCTGCTGCAGCACTACCCTGGTGGGCGTACGTACCGCCGGTATAACGCAAACAGTCTCCCCCGCCGGAGGTATAATTCCCCCAGCCACTTTCAAAATCATCATAACTCAAAAGCGTATATTCTTCGGTGGCGGTAATGCTCACCGGGGCTGTGGAGATATCCGTGTCACCGTCATTATCAGTCACCGTCAGCTGTGCGGTATAGGTTCCAGCTTCGGTGTATATATGGGTGGGAGCTACACCCACAGCCGTGGCTCCATCTCCAAACGTCCATGCATAACTTTCTATGGTTCCATCGGTGTCACTGGATCCATTTCCATTAAACTGCACGACTTGACCTGCTATGCCACTGTAGGAATCTCCCGCATCGGACTGGGGGGGGGTGTTAGCCGGAACAGCGGTGATGGTCACCTGGGCCGTGGAGGTATCAGTGTCACCGTCATTATCCGTCACTGTCAATTGGGCCGTATAGATTCCAGCATTGGTATATATATGTGTCGGAGCAACCCCCGCAGCCGTGGCTCCATCTCCAAACGCCCATGCATAACTTTCTATGGTTCCATCGGTGTCACTGGATCCGTTCCCATTGAACTGCACGGCTTCACCCGCTATACCACTGTATGCGTCTCCCGCATCGGACTGGGGGGGAGTATTATTCTCCTGCGCACCAGCTGCTGATACCCTTATTTCGTCAATATAAACATCATCCGCATTGCCGCTGGCATCGCACATGAACCGTAGCTTCATATTTGTGGGAAATGTATAGTCTGACTCAGAAATAATGAGGCTCTCATTATAGAATTGACCATTTTGAAAATCAACGCCCTGGGCATAAGAGGCTACGGTGTGCCAGCTGTTGCCATCAAAATACTGCACCAGAAAATCCTCATTGCTGTTGTCCATACTCTGGGCACGAAACCAGAACTCCACCTTAATAGTTGTGTACCCCGGTGTTGACACATCCATACCGGTGGTATGATAGAATGAAGAGGCGGTACCTCTGTTATCCTGAATATCTGCGGCAGCACTACCCTGGTGGGCGTAAGTACCCCCGGTATAAAGCAAACAGTCTCCCCCGCCGGAGGTATAATTCCCCCAGCCACTTTCAAAATCATCATAACTCAGAAGCGTATATTCTCCGGCGGCGGATATGGTCACCTGGGCTGTGGAGGTGTCAGTGGCACCTTCGTCATCTGTCACCGTCAGCTGGGCAGTATAGATTCCCGCATCGGTATATGTATGGCTGGGAGATACCCCCACAGCGGTTCCACCATCTCCAAAGGTCCATGAATAGGTTTCGATAGATCCATCGGAATCAGTGGACCCAGCCCCATTAAATTGCACCGCCTCACCGGCAATGCCACTGTAAGAATCTCCCGCATCGGAATGGGGGGAAGAATTGGTGGCGCTGCCAAGGGTAAAAGAAGTACTTTCTGAAGTCCGAAATGAACCTCCCGTGACATGAATGATATCGCCTTCCACCAGCTCATAAGAACCAGACATACCATCCCCATATGAGTCGTAAATGGTGAAGGTATATTCACCATCGGGCAGACAAAAGGTTTCCGTATCGGTTGAACCGGCAGTCACATAGGGGCCTCCAGCATAAACAATGGCCCCGGTATTATCCTTTAATTCCCATGTGGTTTCTTCTGGATATTGATCCAAGTTCATTGTTAATACCAGTTCGTGTTGATCACACACATCAGCCCCCATGACAGCAGCCCCGGCATCCACCAACCCATAACCACTGTATCTGTCCCAACCGGTATTGGATTCAATATTTTCAACATCTTTAGCAGTATTTATCAATATATCGCGTACCTGGGCCGGAGTCCAATTCGGCTGGATGGACTTGACCAGTGCAGCAACACCTGCTGCAAATGGGGTTGCACAGGAGGTACCGTTAAACCATTTAGAATAATCACTGTCATCATATCCCGCAGTGCCAACAATATCCGTTGCAGGCAAAACAGTGGGAGCAATCAAGTCTACAGCATCATTGGAATCCTGCGCTGTACTTCCATAATTTGATCCCCACCATCGCTCTCCATCGCAGGTATACCCGTTGGGATCTGGATCGACTCCGTCGTTTAATTCACTGGTAAGGCTACTGCTTCGCTTTCTCCCATCACAGGGATCAGCCGCCCCCACAGCAATAACAAACGGGCTGCTTGCCGGATAACTAATGGATGAAAGATTGTAGTTCCCCGTTGCTGCAAGCAGTGTCACGCCTTTGTTATAGGCATATTCCAATGCGGTTTCAGTGGCAGCATCTGTGGAAATATCTGCCCCCAGGCTCATGCTGACAACATCAACACCATTATTTGCAGCATAATACAAAGCTTGTTGTATATAAGAAAAATACATATAGCCGTCACTGTCTGCAACTTTAAGCGGCATAATTCTGCAGCCCCCGGCAACCCCCGCAATCCCTATTCCGTTGTCTGCAATGGCCCCGGCAATGCCAGCACAAGCTGTCCCATGCCCCAAAACATCATCTGGAATATTATCATTGTCACCGAAATCGTACCCTCCCACCAGTTTCAAATCCGGATGCTCCAGATCAACACCGGTATCAAGAATTCCAATGACAATCCCGTCATTACCATAATCAATATTATAATTTTGTTTCAAAAAAGCCCATGCGCTCTCAATGTTTCCATCAAAACCCGTAGTTCCGACTGGATTCCCAGCAGGATGCCCTCCCTGCCCCCATGCATAATCCAGCAACTGACCTGTATTATTATGTCCCCATTGATTCACATAAAAAGGATCAGTGGTTGCCTCTGCCGGATAAGCGATCCAATCCGGTGTGGCATCTTCAACATTCCTGTCCCCCTTAAATTTTTCCACCAATGCCATTATATCCGCATCATCTTCAAGTTCTATCGTAAACCAGCGGTTTGCCCCCAATGCGCCTGCCAGCTTGGCATTTTTCAAACCTGAAAAAAGGGCTTTGAAACGTTTAACATTCAATTGATTTAATTTTAAATCAATTGAATCCAATCCTGTCATAATTTTATGTCCGGCAAGATTGTCCTGCATATTTAAATTTAAGTTAATAGCACTGAATGCATTTAAAGAGATTTTCACCAAAAATCGATTGTTTGCATGGCGGAGGTATTCATATTTTCCAGCAGAATCAACAGCTTTGGGCATAACAGAATGCGCCGGCCCGCTAAAACAAAAAAGAATAACAAAAAACGTCATAAAAAATGCGTTTTTCTTCATAATAAAGCTCCTATCTAAATTTATTATTTTCATAAATTATCTGTTTTACCCGGCAATATCTTACAAGCATAATAGAATTTACACTTGACTGTACGATATATGAAAAGCAAAGTTACAGCATCACCCTTTTACTCCAACAAAGCTTAAGTAAAAAAAGGTTAAAAACGCACTGGCAATTAAGGATTTAGAAGGCTTAAAAATATTAGATATAGATTTACATTCATTAAAAAATTTGTCAATGTGTTTTATATATCCAATTATTCGGGATAGGAATCGATATTAATTATCGCTATTTTTATCCGTTTGATGGGGTTATTTATAATAGCATCTGAGAACAGCATTGCGCTGTCTCCATTATTTGCTATATCGGCAAACAGATATGGCGCTTAAAATGAGGGGATTTGAACAAGGAAGGAAAAAAGTCTCATATAATTTTAATAAAAATCCTGGCCCACAGAGCCAGGATTTTTAAAGTTGAATTAATTTATGACAATGCTTTCAGATTATTGAGCGATTGCAAATGAAACACAATCAGCTTCATAAGCCCGCTTCTAACCCAACCGGCTAAAATTGAATCTTCCAATCCATTCATTTTCTCAACATCAACACAGCGAAAACCACCCAGGACTCTTTTTTCTCCATTCTTTTCAAGAGTGACTTTTTGGGGAACCAACACCTTATGTGCCTCCAGTTCACTGCAAAAACGCTGTGTTGCTGTCACATCATTCTGGAATACCTTTAAAAATTCAATGGCCTTTTGAGTTAAAACTGCAGGTTCGCCATTTGCCGTAAAGAGAGGCTCCCCTTGATCAGACGCAAAATGAGGCGCTTCAACATCGATGCAGACAGTAAACGCCTCAGGTTCCCCAGCGTCTTCACCGGGTCTCCCACCAAGAACAAATGGATATCTTCTAATATGTGCTGGAACATAGGGGGCTTTCCATGATCCGTCCTCATTTAGATAAAAATTATTTTTATGGTTCAGGGAAAACAGCGACACCGGTACCACACCATCCGTTGGAAATACAATGGGATAATATTTTGAGGCAATAATCACTTCAGAGGCCGTCAAGGGAGAACTCACCATATCAATGGCACAATCAAATGATTTTATCGCGGAAAATCTAAGTTTCTGATGGGTGGTTTTATTTAAGGGTTCAACTTTTTTAAACATTTTATCCTCTCATATCTTTTATTTAATTCACTAGCCTGTTTTCCT
Organism: Desulfocicer niacini; assembly: GCF_054657595.1. Lineage (NCBI taxonomy): Bacteria > Pseudomonadati > Thermodesulfobacteriota > Desulfobacteria > Desulfobacterales > Desulfobacteraceae > Desulfocicer > Desulfocicer niacini. The sequence continues at coordinate 156,772 of NZ_BAAHYK010000001.1, read as the reverse complement.
GTATACCCATTTATGATTTTAACGGCGAACTCAGGAATGGTCTATTTTTAAAATAATTGCATTTAAGGAGTCAGGGATTCATAAATTCTAGTATATTTTTTCCCTTGAATCCTTTCTGAAAAATTATTTTTATAATGATAAAAAGTGGCGGATGTCAAGCGTTCATAAAGCAATGTATCCAGGCACAACCGATTCATTGCGCAGGCAAGAGATAGCGGATTCCCTGGTTCCACAACGAGGCCAGTTCGGTTATGGAGGTTTACAAAACTCGTTCCCGTGCCCAGCTCTGTGGAAATAAGTGGCTTGGAAAAATAAAGCCCTTCCAGCAATATCTGTCCAAATGCCTCGGCCGGGGTGACTGATGGCAAAACAACAAACCGGCAATTTTGAATTAAATACTTTAAATTATTGTCTGCCTGGAATCCCACCAGATGTACATGATTCAAATTTTCTTTTTTAATCTGCTCTTTCAAAAATCCAAACAAGGGGCCTTTTCCAACAATAATGAGCTCTCCTTTAAATTTTTTAGAAGCCTCAAGGAGTACATCAAGCCCCTTGTACCATCGTAAAACGCCAACAAACAAACCATACGGTTTGAGTTTCTTAACAAACTCAGTAAACGGTTTCTCTGGGGCGGACAAATTTAAAAAACGTTGCTCGTCCAACCAAAGCGGAATTTCCTCGATCTTAGTTTGAAACTCTTGGAGAGAGGGCGTGGTTGAAAATAAATTATGACTGGTTACACATATTTTATCTGCCCGCTTTAAAAAACGCCTCATAATTGGCCGATAAATGGCTTTTAAAAACTTATTTTTATGAATATCACAATGAAAAGTGACTACCATGGGTTTCGAAAATCCATGCATCAATGTCAAAATTTCAGCCGTGGGCCAAGTGAAATGGAAATGCAAAATATCCGTATTTTGGCAAATAGCCTTAAACTGTTTCATGAGAGAAAAGCTAAAAGGGTTCGAATATAGATTCAGATTAGTCTCATGGAATTTCACAACAATCCCATCTGCAGCAGACACCTCATAGCTTTTTGTCCCGGCCGCCACAACCTCCACCTGGTACCCATCTTTAATACTGTGACGGCTAATCTGACGAATAGCCTCCTCCAGCCCCCCATGAGTTTCAGGAAAATAAGTCTTAAAAACATGTGTTATTTTTGCCATGTATACACCGTTTTAGCTGGCACATCATATTTCTTGGCAAAAAAAACATAATTATTCGTTTCCAAACATTCTTTAATAATTTGAGTTTTAGATTCCCTGCTGTAACTTCTCAGTTTCTCTCTGCTCATTTTCATATTCCTTTCAGGCATTTTGTATTACCTGATTACGAGCAAAAAACAAATCAAATAATTTGAGACATACACTTCACAGCATTAATAAAAATTCGTATTCCAGATGTCGTTTTTTCTTGTTTCATGGAAAAACAGCTCTGGCGTCGGGCATGTTCCAGCTCCCGGCACCAATCCGGATGATTGGTAAAATGATTAAAGGCCTCGGGATGAGGCATAAGCCCAAACACCCGGCCCGTGGGATCACAGATACCGGCAATATCCCCCATGGACCCATTGGGATTTTCCGGAAACCTTCCATCGGCATTCCCGCCATCCCCAAGGGCATACCGCATCACCACCTGGTTGTTTTTTTCCAGGCGATCCACCACCGAGGTATCCGCCACAAATTTACCCTCCCCATGGCGCACAGGAAGATCAATCACCCGTTCAAGCCCCTTGGTGAACACACAGGGACTTTTATCATTAATCCCCAAATGTACCCACTGATCCCGGAAATTACCACAGTCATTCCAGGTAAGGGCCACGGACCGATCCGTGTAATTACCGTCAAACCCCGGTAGCAGCCCCAGATTCACCAGGGTCTGGAACCCATTGCAGATGCCTATGATCAATTTACCCTGGTCCACAAAGGAGAGCAGCTTCTCCCCCATGTGATTCTTTAATTTAAGGCTCTGAATCACTCCGGCCCCGTGGTCATCTCCCCAGCTGAATCCCCCGCCAAAGGCAAGAATCTGAAAATCATCAAGATCCACCTTACCGGCAATCAGGGCATTGATATGCACCCGGTGGGCCTTGGCACCGGCCAGTTCAAAGGCCGCCGCCGTTTCCATGTCACAGTTCAGTCCAAAACCGGTTAAAACCAGTGCATTTACCGCTTTCATATCATTTCTCCCAAGGGCGCTGTCCAGGCCGTTTCCAGTTCATCCAGGGACACATCGGAAACACAGGTTCCATCCGTCCCTTTTATTATAAGGCGGGTGTGGGTATCAGTGACATGCCCCACCATGGCACAGGCCGTGCCCTTGAACATTTTCTCAAAAACAGAGCTATTTTCAGGGGATACGCTCACAATGAACCGACCCGCAGATTCAGAAAAAAGAAGCGCATCCATGACGGGCTCACCGTTGACATCATCCATTGGCACCCTTGTAAGATCAATCTCCATTCCCAATCCTCCGCCCATGGCTACCAGGGCCAGATGGGTGGCAAGACCTCCCCTTGCAACGGCATGTGCCGAAGCTGTCAACCCTTTGGAAATGGCCATTTCCAGGGCACGGTAAACCACCTTGAAGCGGTCAAAATGCACCGCTGGAACATGAAGTCCAGTGTGGCCCAGCAGTTCATAATATTCCGAAGCCCCCAGTTCATTGGCCGTGGCACCCAGCACATAGATAAGATCCCCTGGTACCTTGGGCTCCAGGGTCATGCATTTTGTCACATCCTCCACCACGCCGGTGGCGGAAAACTGCACGGTTTCAAGGGCTGATACTTTGACGGCTTCGCCAAATTCTCCGGTGAGATATCCGTCCACATACATGCTGTCCTTACCGGAAAGAAGCGGAATTCCATAGGCCATGCAGGCATCCTTCAATGCGCGACAGGCCCGTACCAGCTGGGCTGCCTTGAATTTCCCATCGGGATTTTTCACCGGATGAAACCCGATATCCGGCCAGCAGAAATTGTCCACCCCGCCCATGTGAGACAGGGTGCCGCCAACGGCAATGAGTCGCCGCACGGCCTCGTCAATGGAGCAGCTCATCATGTGACCGGCATCAATCTTGGAATACCAGGGCAGCAACGCCTGTGAAAAGGCAAGGCCATTCATGGAAGAGAGCACCGGCCGGATCACCGAGGCGTCAGATGGGATGTTTCGGTTTACCCCCACCAGGGGTTTAATCACACTACCCCCCTGGACTTCATGGTCATACTGCCTTGCGATCCATTCTTTGGAGCAGATATTGGGGCGGGCAAGCATGGTTAACAAAAGGCGGTTCACATCCTTTGGCTGTGACAAAACAGGTTCCGTCAGTCCCCGCAACGCCGGAGGAATCCACAACGCGTCAAACTCCCACCGGGGAAACCCCTTGTCCAACAGATCCATGTCCACATAGGCACAGGTCTCATCCTTATATTTGATGTGAAGCTTCCCGGAATCGGTGTATTTACCGATGACTGTGCTTTCCACCTCGTGCTCCCGGGATAGCTCCATGAACCGTTCAATATTTTTCGGTTTCACGGCAATGGTCATGCGTTCCTGGGATTCTGAAATCCAGATTTCCCACATGTCAAGACCATCATATTTTAATGGAACCTTGTCCAGCCACACCTCACACCCATTGCTGAGCATGGCCGATTCCCCCACAGAAGAAGAGAGTCCGCCGCCGCCATTGTCGGTGATGAACCCATAAAGGCCTTCATCCCGGGCAGCCAACAGAAAATCGTGCATTTTCTTCTGGGTATAGGGATCTCCGATCTGCACATGGCCCGCCGGGGTATTTTCTGACAGCACTTCAGAGGAAGCCGTCACCCCGTGGATGCCGTCTTTCCCCACCCGGCCGCCGCTCATGACAATAAATTCACCGGGAACGGTGGTTTTCTCATGGCTGGGCTTTCCATCAACCAGGGCGGGCATGATGCCAAGGGCCGTGACAAACACCAGGCTCTTTCCCATGTATCCCTGATTAAAAAGGGTCTGGCCAAAGGTGGTGGGTACACCGCTTTTGTTCCCCCCGTCCTTCACGCCTTCTATGACCCCGTCAAGCAGGCGCCGAGGATGAAGCGGTGCCTTTAACGGCCCCTTATAATCCATCTCCCCCACGCAGAACCCGTAGCTTCCCATGATGAGTCGGGAGCCAAGACCGGTGCCCATGGGATCTCTGTACACCCCCACAATGCCGGTGATGGCACCGCCATAGGCTTCCATGTTGGAGGGCGAGTTGTGGGTTTCACCGGTGATGACATAATTGTTTGTATCATCAAATTGTCCCACACCGGCATTGTCCCACAGCACCGACACCACCCAGGATTTTTCGTCCTTCAGGGCCAGGGTGGGTTCTTTAATATAGGTTTTAAAAAGGTTAATCTCCTCCACCGTTTCTCCGGTGGAGGCATCCGTGTACCGGAAAAGTCCCTGAAAGGTATTATGATTGCAATGGTCACTTCTGGCCTGGGAGATATACTCAAGCTCCAAATCCGTTGGCTGGGCAAGCCCTGTTTTTTTCCGGGAGGCCAACACATTGGGATCCAGAAAATACTCCCGGATCACGGGAATATCCCTGGGATTCAGGGCCAGGTTGCGCTCGTTACTGATGTTCTGCAGGGCTTCATTGGAGGCAATATTCATGACGGCGCACTGGGGTTCATGGTTTAACAGCACCTTGGGTATAATGGTGCCAACACCGGTGGCTGCATCCCAGTCCGCCCGGGAAAAAACTTTCCACTGCTGTATAATGCCGTTGGCCAGCAGTTCATCGGCAATCTTTTCCACATCTTTTTTCTCAAGATCCGGGCCGGAGAGACAATACCGTCGGGAGGTATAAATCCCTTCCCCGGGCAGAAAATCCCGCTTTAAAAAATCAGATATGGCCTCAATGGCCGTACTGCCCGCATTGTCCCTTACGCCTGGCCGAAATCCCACCCAGATACACCAGTCAAAGGGCACATTAAGGGGTGATAAAGAAGACACCTGGGTCACCGGATTGGTGAAAATTTCGTCCTTCACCATTGCCAGGTCATCGGGGGAAAGATCCGCCTCCATGGTAACCAGATGTATGCATCGCCCTGCCGCAATTTGGACGTCAAAATAGTCCCGGGCCTTTTTGATGAGACTCCGGGCCTCGGCATCCACCAGCCCCGGTTTCAGGGCAATTTCAATACAGGAACGCATGTTATCCACCATTGAAAATCCTTATAATATCATTGTAAAAAACAAATACCATCAATGCCAGCAGCAGGGCCATGCCAAAGCGATTGGCCTGCTCCCGGAATTTTTCACCGGCGGCTTTACCCGTCACCGCCTCATAACAGAAGAAAACGATATGTCCCCCATCCAGCACCGGCACGGGAAACAGATTAATAATACCCAGATTCACGCTGAGCATGGCAATGAAGAAGAAAAAACTGGCCATACCCGCCTTTGCCTGTTTTCCGGCCATCTGGGCAATCATGATGGGGCCGCCCAGGGTATCAGCGGACACAGAGCCCGTGAAAATTTTAACCACGGAAAGCACAGTGAGCTTTGAGATGTCCCAGGTACGAAGCCCCCCATGCCACAGGGCCTGGAAGGGATTCAAAGAGATGTGGGTGACATCGCCGCTGGCGGCCACGCCGATCATGAACCGTTTAACATCTTCACCAAAAATATTTTTTGACACCCGGGTTTCAGGGGTAACTTTCAGCAGATGCTGCCTGCCGTCCCGCTGCACCTGAATATTAAGGACATCCCCGGCAGGCTCTCCAATGAGGGTCACCATGTCATCCCAGGATGTCACCTTTTTGTTATCAATGGCAACCACCACGTCCCCGGTTTGCATGCCTGCGACCATGGCAGGGCTATCCGGAGCCACTTCCCCCACCACGGGTTTTACATAATAAAGACCGGAGAACTGAAAAATCACATAAAAAATCAAAAAGGCCAGTAGAAAGTTAAACAAGGGACCTGCCGCCACAATAAGTATTTTCTGATAAAGTTTCTTGTGGTTAAAGGACAGAGGGATATCCGATTGGGCCAGGGGTGCTCCCGGCTCTTCCCCCACCATTTTAACATAGCCCCCCAGGGGAATCATGGAAATGCAGTACTGGGTGAAGCCCACCCGGCGCTGATAAATTTTAGGACCAAATCCAAGAGAAAAGGTTTCCACCCCCACACCAAAAAACCGGGCCACCAAAAAATGGCCAAGCTCATGGAAAAAGACAAGAATACCCAGAACAATGACAAAGGCCACCAGTGAATTACTCATATTACCTCTACAATTTCAATACCAGGTTCTCAACAAGATTCCCGGCCTTTTCCCTGGCCCAGGTATCGGCTGCCACAATATCCGGCACCCCGGGTGAAGACACGATGACATGGGCATCCATGGTTGTTTTTATCACCTTAAAAATATCAACAAATCCCATGCGATGGTTCAAAAACGCCTCCACAGCCACCTCATTGGCGGCATTCATCACCGCAGGCAGGGTTCCCCCCTTGTCAAGGGCCGTAAAGGCAAAATCAAGGGAAGGAAAGCGGGTGCGATCCGGGGCTTCAAATACGAGGCTACTCAATTGAAAAAAATCGGGAAAATCAAGTCCGATGTCCAGACGTTCCGGCCAGGACAGCGCGTAGGAAATGGCAGCTTTCATGTCCGGCACACCCATTTGGGCCATCACTGTACCGTCGGCAAAGCCCACCATGGAATGCACAATGCTCTGAGGATGCACCACCACCTCCACTTGTTCTGGGGAAAGATTAAACAGATGCACAGCCTCAATGATTTCCAGGGCCTTGTTCATCAAGGTGGCAGAATCAATGGAAATCTTGTTTCCCATGTCCCAGGTGGGATGGCTCAGGGCATCGCTTGGCAAAAGATGGGAAAATTGCTCCCCAGGCACTTCCCGGAAAGGTCCCCCCGATGCCGTGAGAAAAATTTTGCGCAAATCCCGTCGGCGGTTTCCCCCAAGGCACTGGAAAATAGCACTGTGCTCACTGTCCACGGGATAGATGGTAACATTTTTTTCAGCAGCCCTTTCCATGACAATGTTCCCGGCCATTACCAGGGTTTCCTTGTTGGCCAGTGCCACATGTTTACAGGCATCAATGGCTGCCATGGCCGGCATGAGGCCCGCTGCCCCCACCATGGCCAAAAGCACCGTGTCCACCGTGGAATTAGAAGCGGCCACAAGGTAGCCTTCTTCTCCCCATAAAATTTCCACCGGGGAGGCCCCGGAAATAAGGGCTTCAAGCTCCCGAGCTTTTTCCCGGCTGTACACCACGGCCATATCGGGCTTGAAAACGGCAATCTGTTCCGCCAGAAGGTTTACATTATTGGCTGCGGCAAGAATACGCACATTAAATCGCCGGGGATGGCGGGCAACAACGTCAAGGGCGCTCCTGCCTATGGAACCGGTACACCCAAGGATGGAAAGATTTTTCATAGGAAAATTTCCTTGAAAAAATAGGCCACAGGAGCGGCAAATAAGACCCCGTCCAGACGATCCAGAATACCGCCATGCCCGGGTAAAAGGTGTCCTGAATCCTTAATGCCACCTGCTCGTTTCAGGGCAGACTCAAACAGATCACCAATCTGACCGGCAACCGCCGAAACACCAGCAAAACCAAGGCTACCCATGAAGGATACATCGTGGATAAAAAGGGCTTCAAATCCCACACCCACACCCAAAGCAAGAACAAGGCCTCCCAGGGCACCTTCCACGGTTTTATTGGGACTGATGCGGGGGGAGAGACGACGTTTTCCAAAGTAAGAGCCACAGAAAAAGGCACCGGTGTCACTGGCGGCCACAATAAGCCACAGCCATACGATCCACAGCCCACCCTTGTCCCCGTTTCTCACCAACACCAGAAAAGAAAGAAAAAACGGAACGTACATCACCCCCTGAATCTGAACTTCAATGGCCCGCAACAGGGTTGTGCCCGGGGCATAGGCCACCAGGATCAGAACAGTCAGCAGCATCACATTAAAGACGGGCATCAGCAGCATTAAATCAGCAGCGCCCATGTGGGCCGCAAGCATCAGACAAAAGGTGATGAACCCCGCCACAAATATCACCCAGGTGTGGCTGTGTCTTTGCACAGATCCCAGGCACACAGCAATAATATTAAGAAGGCGGTTGAATATGTTAAGAAGAAGATGAAGCGATTTCCGGGATGGGTGGGCATGGACATGTTTTTCTGGAGTGTCGGTGGCGCAATGGACAAAAAGCGGACCATCCCCCCCGGCAGATGCATCACCGGGAAGCGGTACAATGACAAAGTATTCCCGCAATCCCATAAGAGACAGGGCAAACACAAGCGCGGTAAAGACAAAGGGGGTGCCCCGGAGAAGAATCAGTACTAAAAGGGGCAGTAAAACTACTGCGGTGAGCCATCGTTTGAGGAGCATTGGACCTTCCCGAATCTGCGATCACGTTTCTGGTAGTCCCTGATAATATCCATGAAAGCCTGATCCGTGAAATCAGGCCACAGGGTATCTGTGAAAAACAATTCTGCATAACCGGCCTGCCACAGCAGAAAATTACTCAGGCGCTTTTCCCCGCTGGTGCGAATCACAATGTCCGGATCAGGGATATCCGCCGTATAAAGATGCCCGGACACTGTTTCTTCAGAAATATCATTCAGGTCAAGAGCGCCTGCCTTAACTTTCTGGGCAATGGCTTTCACGGCCCGGGTCATTTCCTCCCTACCGCCGTAGCTCAAAGCCAAGTTAAGAAGCATGCCAGTGTTTTCCCGTGTACAGCTCATGGTCTCTTCCATGGCCCCTCGCACATCATCGGGCAGGCGTTCTTTCTGGCCGATTACCCCCAGCCGGATATTCTTGTCCATGAGGGTCTGCCGTTCGCCTGTGACAAACTTTTTCAGCAATGCCATGAGGGCTGACACCTCGGCCCGGGGACGTCCCCAGTTTTCCGTGGAAAAGGCGTAAAGGGTAAGTACTTTTATGTCCAGTTTTCGGCACACCGTCACAATGGAACGAACCGCATCAGCGCCTTTTTCATGGCCTCTGACGCGGTTCATTAGTTTTTTCTTCGCCCACCGTCCGTTGCCATCCATGATGATGGCCACATGGGATGGCATATTATCGGGGTCCAGGCCATGATGGGTGTGTGCAGGACCCGGGGCTTGCCCGTTGTCAGACTTCAAGGATTTCCTTCTCTTTGTCCTGGTAAACCTTGTCCACTGCGATGACATATTCATCGGTGAGTTCCTGGATCTGCTTCTGACCCTTGAAACTGTCATCCTCTGAGATATCTCCATCCTTTTGCAGGGATTTCAGATTCTCGTTGGAATCCCTACGGATGTTGCGGATGGCCACTTTAAACTCTTCACACACCAAGCGGGTACTTTTGGCAATTTCCTTTCTACGATCCTCGGTGAGGGGGGGAATGGAAATCCGCACAATCTTACCGTCGCTGGAAGGTGTCAATCCCAGATTTGCCTTTAAAATACCCTTTTCCACTTCTTTAATGGCAGAAACATCCCAGGGCTGCACAGTGATGAGCCGACTTTCCGGGATGGCAATGGAGGCCATCTGGGCCAGGGGGGTCAAGGTACCGTAATAGTCCACTTTCACACTGTCAAGCATGGTCATGGAGGCTCTTCCGGTACGTACCCGCTTCATATCTTTTTTAAGGGCCTTGACCGTTTTTTCCATGCGGTCTTTTGTTTCCTGCATCACTTCTTTTATCATAATCAACACACCCCTTTTTTTTAATTCAAGGATTGATCAGACTTGGGTACCATAAATACGGGTACCCACCCCTTCACCGCACACAGCTGACAGGATATTGTTCTCCTGGTGAAGATCAAACACCTGCAGGGGAAGATTATTATCCATGGCAAGGGAGATGGCCGTCATGTCCATGACATGAAGCTGGCGTTCCAGTACCTCCATGTAGGAGATTTCAGAAATAAACGCCGCATCCGCATGCTCCACAGGATCCTTGTCATACACCCCGTCCACCTTGGTGGCCTTGAACAGAATCTGGGCCTTGATTTCCTTTGCCCGGAGCACGGCGGCCGTGTCCGTGGTAAAATAAGGATTGCCGGTGCCAGCGGCAAAGATAACAGCACGCCCCTTTTCCAGATGCCGCACGGCCTTCAGGCGAATAAAAGGTTCCGCCACCTGATCCATGGACAGGGCAGACTGTACCCGGGTGGGAATGCCTTGTTTTTCCAGGGCATCTGCCAGGGCAAGGCTGTTGATCACCGTGGCCAGCATGCCCATGTTGTCGGCGGCGGCCCGGTCCATACCGGCGGAACTGCCGGCAATTCCCCGGAAAATATTGCCGCCCCCCACCACCATGGAAACCTGGACTCCAAGATTATGCACCTTGGCAACTTCTGCTGCCACAAAATTAATCATCTCAGGTTGAATACCAAACCCCTGGTCTCCCATGAGGGCTTCTCCGCTGAGCTTGATAAGAACCCTTTGAAATTCAGGTTTCCCGGCCATGGTTTTATTCTCCTAATTGAAAGCGGACAAATCGTTTGATTTGAATATTCTCACCGATTTTACCAATGGCTTCGGTGGTCATCTCCGCCACACTCTTCTTGGGCTCCCGGATATAGGGCTGGCTAAGAAGACAGGAATCCTTGTAGAATTTCTGAACCTGACCTTCCACGATTTTATCCACGATATTCTCAGGCTTTCCCTGTTCCAGAGCCTGGGCACGGTAAATCTCACGCTCCCGGTCCACCAGTTCCTGGGGAATGTCTTCGGGATTCAGTCCGGCGGGGTTGGCTGCGGCAATGTGCATGGCCACATTCTTGGCAAATTCCATGAAATCTTCTGTTTTTGCCACAAAGTCAGACTCGCAGTTGATTTCAACGAGTACACCCAGCTTGGATCCGGCATGGATATAGGAGTAAATGATGCCTTCAGAAGTGGCACGGCCAGCCCGTTTCTGGGCCTTGGCAAGTCCTTTTTTCCTCAAGAAATCCAGTGCCTTCTCCACGTTTCCATCGGTTTCCACCAGGGCTTTTTTACAATCCATCATCCCTGATCCGGTCTGATCACGAAGCTCCTTGACCATTTTTGCTGTAATGTCTGCCATTTTTATAGCTCCTTATTCTGCCTGAGCCGCAGTTTGTCTTTTTATTTTTTCCACCACAGGACCGTCGGTGCCATCGGAAACCACGGTGCGTTCTTCACCTTCCATCATGGCCGCGGCCATTTCGCCATCATCTTCTGCCTTGTCCCTGCCAGCCTGCTGTTTTTCTTCATAACGGGCAGCGCCTTCCACGCAGGCATCGGCAATGCGACTGGCAAACAATCGAATGGATCGAATGGCATCATCATTGCCCGGAATCACATAATCAATGTCATCGGGATCACAGTTGGTATCCACCACCGCCACAATGGGAATTCCCAGGCGCTTTCCTTCACGCACGGCAATCGCTTCGTTTTTGGGATCAATGATAAAAATGGCACCGGGAAGACCTTTCATGTTGCTGATACCGCCTATATCATTTTCAAGCTTTGCGCGTTCTTTACCCATTTTAACCCGCTCTTTTTTGGGATATTCTTCAATGCGGCCATCCATTTCAATGGTATTGAGGAACTCCAGGCGGTTAATGTTCTTTTTAATGGTCTGGAAATTGGTGAGCATGCCACCCAGCCAGCGGTTCTGGACATAATAAGTCTCTGCCCGGTTGGCTTCTTCGTAGATTGATTCCCGGGCCTGTTTTTTGGTACCCACAAACAGGATCTGCTTGCCTTCTGCGGCCACATCGCTGATAAAATCAACGGCGGTCTTGAACATCTTCACCGTCTGCTGAAGGTCAATGATATAAATACCGTTTCTGGCACCAAAGATGTACTTTTTCATCTTGGGATTCCAGCGACGGGTCTGGTGTCCGAAATGAACACCAGCTTCCAGCAATTCACGCATTGAAATGTCTACCATGTTGTTTCTCCGTTTACCTTAATATTGTTTTTCCACCACCCCTGTCATTCCCAACACAGACCATCCCAAAGGACAGCACCCCATGGCGGGTCCGGGGGTGTGAGTTGTTATCCAGGCTCTGCAAAATCAAGCCCGGATGTAAATCCCGACTGGTATATCAAAATCAGTTTTTTTTATCAATTCTTTTTTTAATCCTCACCACCCGGTGATGCCCGGCTTCATCTTTGATGGATTGGAAATCTTCATAGGCCGGCAAGGTTTTAATCAGTGATCTAAGGGCCGGCTCCTGATCAAATCCCATTTCAAAAAGAAGCACCCCGCCTGGCACAAGGTGCTCCGGGGCCCGGGAAAGGATATGGCGGATGCAGTCAAGGCCATCGTGACCGCCGTCAAGGGCCAGACGGGGTTCATGATGTCGGATCTCAGGGGCAAGGGTCTCAATGTCCCGGGTGGGGATATAGGGGGGGTTGGACACAACCACATCAAACCGGACATCCATAGAGAAAGGCTCAAACCAGGACCCCGATACAACAGACACCCCGGGGACACAATCAAGGCTCCGGGCATTTTCAAGGGTGGTGGCCGCCGCATCCGGAGAGACATCCACCGCCACATACTGATGTCCGGGCTCAGCCCGGGCAAGGGAAATAATCAGAGCACCAGAACCAGATCCAAGTTCCAGGATTTTTAAAGGACGATGCGCCTGTATCTCCTGGAGGTCTTTTATGGCTGACAGCCCTGTTTCCATAAGTGTTTCAGTATCCGGCCGGGGAATAAGCACCCGGGGAGAAACCGACACCTCTATATCCCAGAATCCTTTTCTCCCGGTGATATATGCCACCGGCTCCCCTTGAAGACGTCTTTTTATAAGTGCTTTATAGCAGGCCAGTTCCTCGGGGTTTAAAGGACGGTCATACTCCAGGTAAAGAGACAGGCGATCCATGGCCAAGCAATGACACATAAGGATTTCCGCAGTGAGCCGGGGGCTATCCACGTCCCTGTCCTTAAAATAAGAGATCGTCCATGTCATAGTGTCAAGCAGTGTCCACACCCGCCGTCTGTCTTTTACCATAGGCCTTTACTGGCTCTCCTTCATTAACTGAGCCTGGTGATTTGTAGTCAGCTCGTCAATGATTTCCTGGATATCTCCGGCCATGATCTGTTCCAGACGGTACAGGGTAAGCCCGATGCGATGGTCGGTCATGCGACCCTGGGGATAGTTATATGTACGAATTCGACCACTTCGATCTCCGGTACCTACCTGTCCCTTTCGATCTGCGGCCCTTTTATCTTCCTGCTCCCGCACCATGGCATCCAGAATACGGGCCTTCAAAACCTTCATGGCCTGTATTTTATTTTTTATCTGTGATTTTTCATCCTGGCAGGTGGCAATGATACCGGTTGGCAGATGGGTGACCCGCACCGCAGAATCGGTGGTATTCACCGACTGACCGCCGGGGCCGGACGCTCGAAAAACATCCACCTTGACGTCACTGGGATTAAGATCCAACTCCACGTCTTCTGCTTCTGGCAGCACAGCCACGGTGACAGCAGAGGTATGCACCCTGCCCTGGGCCTCGGTTTCCGGAACCCGCTGCACCCGATGAATTCCGCTTTCAAATTTAAAACTGCTGAAGGCTCCCCTGCCCCGGATCATACACACCACTTCCTTGAATCCGCCGGCATGGGCCATACTGCTGTCAATGATCTCAACCACCCAGTTTCTGGACTCTGCAAACCGTGAATACATTCGAAACAAATCAGCGGCAAAAAGGCCGGCCTCTTCGCCACCGGTGCCAGCACGTATTTCCAGAATAACATTTTTATCATCCCGGGGATCCTTTGGCACCAGCAGCACCTTTACTTCTTTTTCAAGGGCGGCCACGGATCGGGTAAGCGAAGCGATCTCTTCTCTGGCCATCTCCTGAATATCCGGGTCATCATCCTTGAGCAGTTCCCGGGCATCGGCAAGTTCTGCCCTGACGTCCTTGTATTCACGAAAGACCGTGACCACCCGGGTCAACTCCCCATGCTCCTTAAGGCACTTTTGATAACGAACCTGATCCCCGATAACCTCAGGATCACTCAGGAGCCGCTCCAGTTTTATAAAACGCTCTTCAATACCCTGTAATTTATTTATCATGGCCCTTAAACTCAAAGGGGAAACCAGGCCATTGGCCCGATTCCCCCCTTTATTCTGATTAAACGAAACTATTTTTTTGATGCAGCCACTGCATCAAAACCTGCATATTTCTTCCGAAAACGATCAATACGGCCTGCGGTGTCCACAAGCTTTTGCTTGCCAGTGAAAAACGGATGACATGCTGCACAAATTTCCACTTTTATGTTCTCCTTGGTAGAACCCACCTCCAGCACATTGCCACAGGCACAAGATGCCTCTGTCCGCTTATATTCCGGATGAATCTCTTTTTTCATATTTACCACTCCTTAAATATTTTATCTTTACGCTTTCCCGTAGATTACGAGTTCATTGAATCAAGAAATTCTTTATTATCCTCTGTTCCTGACATTTTTTCAAGCAAAAAAGACATACTGTCCACAGAATTTAAACTGGAAAGCAATTTTCTCAAGATCCAGACACGATTGAGGGTGACATCATCCAACAACAGTTCTTCCTTGCGGGTGCCGGATTTATTGATATTAATGGCCGGGAATATACGCCGGTCCGCAAGCTTGCGATCCAGGACCAGCTCCATGTTACCCGTACCCTTGAATTCTTCAAAAATAACCTCATCCATGCGACTACCCGTATCAATCAGAGCCGTGGCAATGATGGTCAGACTGCCCCCCTCTTCTATGTTTCTGGCAGCCCCGAAAAAGCGTTTGGGTCGATCCAGGGCATTGGAATCCACCCCACCTGACAAAATTTTCCCGGACGGAGGCATTACAGAGTTATAAGCCCTGGCAAGCCGGGTGATACTGTCCAGCAGAATCACCACGTCATGACCCTGTTCCACAATGCGCTTGGCCTTTTCTATGACCATCTCCGCCACCTGCACATGACGTTCCGACGGCTCATCAAAGGTGGAACTGATAACCTCTGCGTCCACAGAGCGTGCCATATCCGTCACCTCTTCCGGGCGTTCATCAATAAGCAGAATCATGGGGACAATGTGCTCATGGGCTGCAATCATGCTGTTGGCAATATTTTTTAGCAGCATTGTCTTGCCGGACCGAGGGGGGGAAACAATGAGCCCACGCTGACCAAACCCGATGGGGGACATGAGATCTATGATGCGAGTGGAATAGTTATCCGGGCTTGCCGCAAGATTCATTTTGCGATCCGGATAAAGGGGGGTCAGATTGTCAAACAGAATGGTTTCAGCTGCAAGTTCCGGGTTTTCAAAGTTAACAGCCTCCACCTTGAGAAGGGCAAAATACCGCTCTGAATCCTTGGGCTGGCGCACCTGACCGGAAATAGTATCGCCGGTTCTGAGGTTAAAGCGCCGTATCTGGGAAGGAGACACATAGATATCGTCGGGGCCCGGCAGATAGTTATAATCCGGTGCTCTTAAAAAGCCAAAACCGTCGGGAAGAATCTCAAGGGTACCTTCTCCATAGATTTGGCCACTTTCCTCTATGGCGGCCTGGAGAAGGGCAAAGATAAGCTCCTGTTTTTTTACACCACCCACCCCTGTGATATTGTACTTCCTGGCAAGCTTGGTCAGCTCGCTCATCTTCATCCGTTTTAACTCTTCAAGATTCATGGAAACATACCCCGTAAAATTGTTTTATCATACTTCTTCCCCGATATTCTCCCGGACCAGACCTGCACAAAAAAACGCCACCCTTCCCTGCGCATGATAGATCCATCTCCATGCAAAGCAGCCATCAGGCTCCGGCTCCATTGTTTTTGCACATCAAAATTGTGAAAACGCAACGGGGGTTCCAGGCAAACCTGAAAAAGGAAAAGAAAAAAACAGATGGGTGTTTGAATCGAAACGGTTTAATTGGCATGGGTGATATGCTGCTGGAGCAATCTGTTTCCAAGAAATAAAATGGTATATATTATTATTTTCAGACACGCTCACTATTTAAAGACATGAAACATTCCGGCAGAACGCCTTAAAAGCGTGTTGACAATCGCTGGACCGCTGACACATGAAATGGTTTGGCGATGAAAAGCATTGACACAATGTCCCCGGCAGCCTGCCATGCCGCGGCCACAAGCCAAGCAATACATGCAGAAATACCAAAGGCACTATCGTTCCATGATGTAAACCCCTTTTTCAGCAATGTCAAGCAAAAGCGTCCCATGGATTAAAATAAAATCCACCCACCATTAAATTCATATCCAGCAGTCACTCCATTATTTTCCATAATTATTTTTTCATCCCTCCAAAGCTTGACATTCATCACCCACTTTTATAATTAAGGTATGCGCACCGGGGAAAGGTTCTTATCTCAAGCCTGCCAGGTTCACCCATGGCACCCCCGGCCAGCATCTTGATGATTGCCTTGAGCACCTGCAACACGGTGAAGCAACCCCATCAAACCCCAAAAACCAATACGACGAATCGGGGCGTCAACCCCTTAAACCCATAGCAAGACTAACATTCAATAAAAGGAGTATTTCATGAACATCATTTTTTTCGGACCCAACGGCAGCGGCAAAGGAACCCAGGGCTCAATACTCAAAGACAAGTACAACATCGCCCACATTGAATCAGGTGCCATTTTCCGGGAAAACATCAAAGGCGGCACAGAGCTTGGCAAACAAGCCAAGGCCTTCATTGACAAAGGAGACCTGGTTCCCGATGACATCACCATCCCCATGGTCCTTGATCGCTTAAAACAGGACGACTGTAAAAACGGATGGCTGCTTGATGGATTCCCGAGAAACAAGGTGCAGGCGAAAAAACTGGACGCATCCCTGAAAGAAGCCGGTATGAAGCTTGACTATGTCATTGAAATGCTTCTGGATCGACAAATTGCAAAAAACCGCATCATGGGCCGTCGGCTGTGTGAAAAAGACAACAACCATCCCAACAACATCTTCATTGACGCTATCAAACCCAATGGAGACAAATGCCGGATATGCGGTGGATCTCTGACCAAAAGAGCCGATGATCAGGATGAAGCAGCCATCGACAAGAGACACTCCATTTATTATAACGATGTGGACGGTACCCTGGCATCCGCTTACCATTTTCGTGATCTTGCAAAAACCGATGACAGCGTCAAGTATTTTACCCTCCAGGGAGAGAAAGATCTTAAGTCCGTCACCGAAGAATTAATATCAAAACTGTAAATCCATGGGCACCTTAATTTTATGCCCTATTTAAAAACATTGGCATCAAATCCATATTCCCCTTGAAAGATGCCTATTATGGTGATATAAATCAAGGGTTAAAAAAAATAAACCATCTATCTTCATGATGGGCAAGAAAGGGGCGATGCAGTTGAAGGATATCACAGTAAAAGTCATTGACAATGACGTTGAAAGAGCCATGAAAATTCTGAAAAAGAAAATTCAGAACGACGGACTTTTTAAACGTCTAAAAATGAAGAAAAACTTTGAAAAGCCGAGTCAGTACAGACGGCGTAAGATGAGAGAAGCCATGAGACGGCAGAGAATTGCTGCTTCTCGGGGAAAATAATTAGACATCTCCATCTTTAGAGTGTATTTTTACGAAAACCCGACTGAAAACCAGAAAATGAGCCTGGTTCGTTCAGTCGGGTTTTTATCCTGATGGACACCACGCAATATTTCCTGTGAGAACCATGAAAACACTATCATACCACCAGTGCCTGGAGCAGATGTTTTCCCTGGGACGTTTTGGCATCAAACTTGAGATGGATACTGTGACCGGCATACTTAAGCGCCTTGGATCACCGGAAAAAACATTTCATTGTATCCACGTCGCCGGCACCAACGGCAAGGGCTCCATAGCCTCCACCATTGCAAGCATACTGCAGGCATCGAACATCTCCACCGGTCTTTATACCTCCCCCCACCTGATCCACTTCAATGAACGATTTACCGTCAATGGCAACCCTGTGTCCGACGACGAAATTGTTGATGCCTATATGGCGGTGAAAGCCGCTGATACCGGAGAACGCCAGGCCACCTTCTTTGAACTGGCAACCGCCATGGGTTTTTATCTTTTTGCCCTGAAAAAAGTGCAATGGGCGGTCATTGAAACGGGAATGGGTGGTCGACTGGATGCCACCAATGTACTGGCACCGGCCGTCTCCATCATCACCAATATCTCCATTGAACACACCGACTATCTGGGCAATACCCTGGCAGAAATCGCCGGGGAAAAAGCCGGGATCATCAAGCCGGGGGTACCTGTTATCACCGGGGTCACCCAGGACGAAGCCCTCAGCGTCATAACAAAGGCCGCCCGGGGAAAAAAAGCCCCCCTGTACATCATGGGCAAGGACTTTACCACCGCCACGGCAAGCAGCACCGGCCTTGCTTCCCGGTTTGATTACCAGGGAATGGCTTTTTCCCTGAACGAACTTAATACACCCCTGCCGGGGAATCATCAGATCAACAATGCTGCCATGGCACTTGCTGCCTGCGAACTGCTATTAACCCCTGGGGCAAACAATCCCCTGCCCCCGGCCATCTCTCCAGAAACCATCAGAAAGGGGCTTGCAGCCACAAAATGGCCGGGCCGTCTGGAGTACATTCTTCATGATCCCCATGTAATTCTGGATGGCGCTCACAATCTCCATGCTGCAGAAAACCTGGCCCGTTTTTTAACAACGGAAGCCAAAGCCACCCATCTCACACTGGTACTGGGCATTTTAAATGATAAACCTTATGAGAAAATGCTGGAACACTTGGTACCCACGGCAGACCGCATCATCTTCACCCGTCCAAAAATAAATCGTAACCTTGACCCGGAAATACTCCTCAAGCTGTCAGAAAAACTGACCCGGGTGGAGATGTGTGTCATTGATGATGTGGCCCAGGCCGTCAGCCATGCCATTGACACCACCCCGGAAAATGGTACGGTGTGCATTGCTGGTTCTCTTTATGTGGCCGGAGAGGCAAGGGCATGCATTCTTGATCGATACCCCCGTGGGCTTTAATTTGCAAATTCAGGTCACCGCATGAACCAGTTTTGGATGGAATCAGGCTTACGTTATTGGCGCTGTTATTTAAGTTTACCTTGTAACACAGGTGGTTGTAGAAATCACAACAACACAAGTCCAACCCTATTGGACCGCCAAGCTTAACTGATAGCCCATGTTGTGACTAATTCCAGGATAAAAGCACCAAAATTATAATCCAGTCCGATTATTTTCAATGACAACCCATAAAAAAATTGATTTTTAATGAAAGAAAGACTATAAGAAAGGGCATGCGCTCGTAGCCCAGTGGATAAGGCGTCAGCCTCCGAAGCTGAAGATCGCTGGTTCGATTCCAGCCGGGCGCACCATCATTATACCATGCACTCCAGACTTTCCATTGCCATCATCAGCTACAGAAGTAATCCCCATTGCGGAGGACAGGGTGTCTACATCAGAAACCTGGGCCGGGCTTTGTCAGATCTGGGACACCGGGTGGAGGTTATTGCCGGTCCCCCGGACCCCCTACTCACCCCTGGCCCCATACTGACCCCCCTTAAAACCCTGGACCTGTACAATCCCGACGACCTGTTCAGAACACCGGGGATGGATGAACTCAAAGATCCCATCAACTTAATGGAATGGCTCGGGGTGTCCACCATGGGGTACCCGGAACCCCTGACCTTTGGCATGCGTGCTGAAAAATACCTTAAAAACCGCCTGGACAGATACGATATCATCCATGACAACCAGTGCCTGGCCTATGGCATCCTTGCCCTTTCCCGGAAAATGCCCGTCACCGCCACCATCCACCACCCCATGACCGTGGACCGGCGCATCGCCGTTAAATCCACCCGATCATTTTACAAGAAGCTGCAGCAGCTACGGTGGTACTCCTTCATCGGCATGCAAAAATATGTGGCACGGCGCCTTCCCCGGATCATCACCGTTTCTTGCTCCTCCAAAAATGATATTGCCAGGGAATTTAAAATCCCCAGAGAAAAATTTACCACCATTCCCATTGGAATAAACACCGAACTGTTTCATCCGGTGGACACCATAAAAGCACACCCCCACCGCATCATCGTCACCAACAGCGCTGACACCCCTTTAAAGGGTCTTTATTATCTCATGCACGCCATGCGCAAGGTGGCAGATACCCGGAAGGTGGAACTGGTGGTGGTGGGAAGCCCCAAAAAAAACGGCATTATTGAACGTCTCATCGCCTCCCTGAATTTAAAGGACCATGTCCGGTTCACCGGACGGCTGGACGACGATGCCTTTCTCCGGGAATATGCGCGGGCAAGCCTTGCCGTGGTACCATCTCTCTACGAAGGATTTGGACTGCCTGTGGGGGAAGCCATGGCCTGCAGGGTTCCGGTTATCTGTACCACCGGCGGTGCCTTGGCAGAAGTGGCCGGAGATGCGGCGGAACTTGTCCCCCCCGGGGATGCACTGGCCCTGGCCAGGGCCATCCTGGATCTCATGGACGACAAAAACAAACGGGAAAAACTGGCAGAAGCTGGATACAACCGCATCATGAAAGATTTCACATGGGAGGTCACCGCCAGGAAAACCGTTGAGACTTACAGGGAGATCATCCGTGATCACCATTGATTTCAAACGACTGGCCCCGAAACCCGGGGAAAAAATACTGGACATGGGATGTGGTGAAGGCCGTCACACCGCAAAGGCATCGGAATTTCCCGAAACCCTGTGCGTGGGCTCGGACCGAAGCCATGAGGATCTTGTAACCGCAAACAAAAAACTGACCTTCCACCACCAGCTTATTTCAGGTCACCGGGGAAAATGGACCCTGGCCCGGTCGGACATCGGGCAACTGCCCTTTAGAGACAACTGCTTTGATGGGGTGATCTGTTCTGAAGTCATGGAACATATTCCCGGGGCAGACACGGCCCTTAAAGAGCTGGTCCGGGTGCTCAAACCCGGAGGCACCCTGATCGTAACTGTGCCTCGGTTCTGGCCGGAAACCCTTTGCTGGAAACTGTCCCGGGAGTATCATCACACCCCCGGCGGCCACATCCGCATTTACCGAAAATCCAGCCTGGTCCGACAGATATGCCGCCAGGGCATGATCCCGAAAGGAAGCCACCATGCCCATGCCCTGCACGCCTTTTACTGGTGGTTAAAATGCCTCACCGGGGTTCACCGCACCGATGTGGGCCTTGTGAACCTGTACCACCGCCTCCTGGTATGGGATCTCATGGAAAAACCCCCTGTCACCCGAATCCTGGAGCGACTGCTTAACCCCATCATGGGGAAAAGCCTGGTGCTCTATTTTCAAAAACCTGCCCGCCATTCTGACACCAGGATCACGATCCAGAACCAGTAAATCCCAAATTTTTTTTATATAACATACATGGCAGTAAACCTCTGCCACAACGAAAAATGAAACTCTAATCATTGCAGTGTTTTAGACGGAGTTTCTTTATACCGCCCCCGATGGGTAATAGGAACCGGCCAATCGAGCTGTCTACAGTTCCGGGCCGGGACCCATTACCCGTCGGGGGGGGGGCGACGGCATATTGCCATTTCCATTATTCGCATTGTTTTTACGCTTCAAAGGATTTCACCAGGATTTCCCGGGGCTTTGAACCCTCTTGGGGACCTATAATCCCCTGGGATTCCATGGTCTCGATAATTCTTGCGGCACGGTTGTATCCGATTCGCAGATGTCGCTGCACACTGGAAATGGAAGCCGTACGGGTCCGGGTGACCAGGGCAACAGCTTCATCATATTTTTCATCATAATCCGCATCACTGCCATCCCCTGGGGATGCATCTGTCTTCTGGGTGACTTCCTCCACATACACCGGGGAGCGCTGTTCTTTTAAAAATGTGGTGACACGGGCAATTTCTCCTTCGGAAATGTAAGCACCCTGGATTCTGGTCAACCGCCCCGTTCCGGGGGGCATGAAAAGCATGTCACCGTTTCCCAACAAGGTTTCAGCCCCGTTGGTATCCAGAATGGTTCGAGAATCCACCTTAGAGGATACCTGGAAGGAAATCCGAGTGGGAAAATTGGCCTTGATCACACCAGTGAGCACATCCACAGAGGGTCGCTGGGTGGCCAGAATCAAATGAATCCCAGCAGCCCTTGCCATCTGGGCCAGACGAATCAGGGCCGACTCCACATCCCGGGAAGCCACCATCATCAAATCGGCAAATTCATCGACAATGACAACAATATAGGGCAGCTTCTCCGGGACTATTGCTTCGGGGTCCGCCGCCGTTATCTCTTCTTCGTCGCCGGAGACCCTGGCACCTTTTTTCAGACCTTCCTGAAGCTGTTTATCCACCAGCTGATTGTACTGCAAAAGATTTCTAACCCCGTTGTCCGCCAGGAGTTCATAGCGACGCTCCATCTCCCCCACGGCCCAATACAAAGCATTGGTAGCCTTTTTCATGTCCGTCACCACCGGCGAAATCAGATGGGGAATACCATCGTACACCGACAGTTCTATGCGCTTGGGGTCCACCATAATGAACTTCACCTCTTCGGGGGTGGCCTTGTACAGCAGGCTTATGATCATGGCATTGAGCCCAACACTCTTACCCGTGCCCGTGGCCCCGGCGATGAGCAGGTGGGGCATGGTTTCCATTCGGGCCACCACCGGCACCCCCAAGATATCCCGCCCCAGTCCCAGGGACATCCGGGAGTCAGACTCAACAAAAACCGGAGCGGACAGCATCTCCCGGATGACCACATTTTCCCTGATGTCATTGGGAATTTCCACTCCCACCACATCTTTGCCGGGAATGGGGGCAATGATACGGATACTCAGAGCGCTCAGGGCCAGGGCCAGATCATCGGTGAGATTAACGATCTTGCTGATTTTCACCCCGGGGGCTGGCCGGTACTCAAATGTGGTGATCACTGGCCCCGGCAAAATTTCTACCACCTCACCGGCAATTCCGAAATCTTTTAATTTATTTTCAAGGATTTGGCCTTTTTCCCTGAGGGCATCCCCGTCGACCCGGGTATGTGTGGCTTTCCTTTCGTTGAGCAGTGCCACCGACGGCAAAATAAATCCCATGCGCTCCAAGCTCTCTCCCGGGGGAGTTGCCACCGCTTCACAGGCGGCAGCTGGAGGCCTGGCCACAATCATGGCGCTTTTTTGATTTTTTTTGCCGGGGCTGACGGGGTTTTCCGCATGGGATGTGTCGGGGATCTGCCGGGGATGTGAGGGCGTTTTTGTTAAAGACAAAGAGCCACTTAAACGCTCATCTCCCATTACGGGTCCAGTAAACGAGACTAAACCCCGGGAAAGCCCCCCTCTTTGGGCGTCCTGTCTTTCACACAGTATCCTGCCAAGCAACATCCCGGTAGCATGCACAACCCCGGTCAGCCCCGCAAGGCCCTGTCTCATGTACCAAAAAAACTGAGCAGAGCCACGTACAACGATGTGAATCAAAGCAACAAAAGAAAGGTTAGTGGACAGCACCAGTCCCAAAAGCATAAGAAACACAAGTACAATGACGGCACCGGATACATTCAGGCACTGGATCAACCAACGGGTCACCCAGTCTCCCAGCACACCACCGGCACTGTAATAGGTTCCCCAAAATGAATATCCATCCCGAAACAGGGCCAGAAAACAGCCAAGTGACATGGTAAAAACAAGCCCACCTCCAAGCATGAGCCCCATGACACCCCGGGAGGGTTTACGAGCATGGACAAAGAAGGCACCCGCAAGACTCAGGGGAATATAAAGGGCTCCCACCCCGAAAAGACCCACCAGTATCCCCGATACCCCGGCACCCAAGGTGCCGAAAAGATTGTGCACCGGATCGGATTGAAAACTGTGATAATATCGAAGGGATGGAAGGGGGCTGTATGAGACAAGGCTCAGGCCCAGAAAAATGAAAAAGAAAAACAACAAAATGTTGGACAACTCTTTTTTCATACTTCTATAATAATGGGCAAAATCACCGGCCGTCGCCTGATGGTAAAGAAAAAATATTGTTTCAAGGCCTTTTGCAATCGGGTTCTGAGGATGTCCACCCGGGAATCGCTGCCGGCCTCCACCTCCTCCACAATTTCCAGAATCACGCATTGGGCATCATCCACCAGATATCCCGTTTCTGCACCAAACACAAACCCCTTGGAGATGAGCTCAGGTCCATACAATACAATACCTGTCTCTTCGTCAATGATCATGGATACCACCACCAGTCCGTCTTCGGAGAGGTTTCGTCTTTCCTTTAAAACACTGCGGCCCACATCTCCGATGCCCTTGCCGTCAATGAGCACCCGGCCGGTGTTCACCGTCCCTGCAATTCTGCCACCGGCGCCGTCAAAGGTGATAACCTTACCATTTTCCGCAAGAAGTACATTGGACCGGGGAAGCCCCAGACGTTCGGCAAGGCGGGCATGGGTGACCAGATGCCGGTATTCCCCATGAATGGGAATAAAATATTTCGGCCGGGTCAACTTAATCATCAGTTTCAACTCCTCCTGACAGGCATGGCCGGACACATGGACCTGGGCCACCTTGTCATAGACCACCTCGGCCCCCCGTCGATAGAGATTGTTGATGATGTTGGAAATGGCTTTTTCATTGCCGGGGATGGATTTGGAGGAAAGTATGACACTATCGCCCTTTTTGATGTTCACCTGTTTATGAAACCCGGTGGACATACGGGCCAGGGCGGACATGGGTTCCCCCTGACTACCAGTGGTGATAATCACGATTTCAGCATCCGGATAGGAATTTACCTGCTTAACATCCAGACACATGTTGTCCGGAAATCTTAAGTAGCCAAGCTCCCGGGCCACGGACACGGTCTGCTCAATGCTGCGGCCGTTGAACACAATTTTGCGGTGATGGTGCAAAGCGATATTAATGATCTGTTGAATGCGAAACACATTGGAGGCAAAAAGGGCCACAATCACCCGGCCGTCGCTTTCCGCCACGATTTTATTTATGGATTCACTGACCTTCTGATCGGAATCGGTGTATCCCTCCCGCTCCACATTGGTGGAATCGGAGAACAAGGCCAGCACGCCCTGATCTCCCAGACGGGAAAATCTTGAAATATCAGTCACATTACATTCTTCAATGCAATGATTGATCCGGAAATCTCCGGTGTGAACAATCATGCCTTCAGGGGTATTGATGGCAAGACCCACCCCATCCACGGTGCTGTGACTGACCCTTATAAATTCAATCTCAAAGGGGGCAATTTCCATTTTACCACCTGGAAACACCTGGTTAAGAACTGCATTGTTAAGGGGATCAAATTCTTTAAGCTTGTTTTTCACCACACTCAGGGTAAAGGCGGTGCCATACACCGGCACTGGCATATCTTTTAAAAGATATGCCAGGGCACCGATGTGGTCCTCATGGGCATGGGTAAGCACAACCCCCTTTACCTTGTCCCGGTTATCCCGGAGATATTCCATCTCGGGAATCACGATGTCCACACCCAGCATATAGTCTTCGGGAAACATGAGCCCGGCATCAACTATCATGATGGTCTGGTCGTACTCCACCACCATCATATTCAGACCGATTTCACCCAGACCGCCCAGCGGTATGACTTTCAACATTTATGTTTCCTCCTGAAAGCGGCATTTGCCCCTTTCATCAGGCTGTGATGGAAAGTGTCTCCAGGATGGCATCCACGGTGGAGATCAGCCATTCCCTCTGGAGTGGGGTGGCATATCCCATGCAATCGCATCTGATGCTTTTCTTAATTCTGACGAGAAACTCGCAGGACAAAAAGGTTTCTTCCAGTTCCAGGGCAAAGCAGTGGGGAGCACATGCTTCATGATCCTTCTGGAGGGGGGTCAACAGGCTACTTTCCAATTCAAGCCAATAGATATTTCCCAGCATGGGAGTTCCCAGATGGGTATCGAGATATGTCTTCAGTTTCCGGTGGTCCTGGAGATCAAGACCGTCAATGCGATATTGTTTCATAATAGAACAATGAAATACCACACAGTAGCGAATATTTGCAACACCTAAAAAACAGCCGGGCATAATTCCAGAGGTGAAAAACAAAAAACCCCTGGAAACGACACCCAATCGTTTGCCAGAGGTTTTTTATTAATCGAAGGATGAAAAAAGAATCAATCTTCTTCAACCGTGATGGCGTCTTCTTCGCATACTTCAACACAGCTCTCGCAGCCCATGCACTCTTCTGCATTGACAGGAACGGATTTTCCGTCTTCCATCTCAAATACTTCCACGGGGCATACGTCTACACATTCTTCACAACCTACACATTTACTTTCGTCTACGATCGGGGTAAAAGCCATCTTTAAAAAACCTCCTGTTGGATTATTAGTATATGATCTATCTTTAGATCTTTGTGACCTGTTTTAGATACCTTATAGATCGGGCATTTACAACAGATAAAAAAGCAAATCAAGCATTTTATTTTACCGGGTCAATGAGACAGATAAAAAGTTGCCCCTCAATCCAGGCATCAGGCAGGGGATACGCGGGGTTTTGATCATCCGAATAAAAAAAACGCCTAATTTCATCCCCTTTAAAAACATGGAGTTTCAAACGAGGACCACCAGGGTGAATTTCCTTATCTCTCATGGGGGAACAAGTCCCTTGTCCCTGCCCGAAAACTGCAGATTTCATATCGTCAAGCAGCTGATCCTGAAATAAACTGCCACCTGCACAGGTTTCTTTGTGCACATAATTTATCTCCTTGTCAAGCAACAATTGCCGCTCCTGTGAAATCTGCTCAAAAAAGGCAACCACAGCAGGGCTGGTTGTGACCAGTATAACTGGCTCTTCCCTTACCTCCATGGGGGTGTCGCCGGACCCAAGCAGCCGGGAAAAAACCTTAAACCAGGAACGGATGCGCAAAGAGGTCATCAACGCGCCGGGATCTTCACCGGTGGCGGTGGAAAAAAAAGAAAAATCATCGGGTGATATCCGGTCATTATTCGGCCGGGTGGTTGTTGATTCCTCTCCGGCCAGGGTAGCAAAAAGAGTGTTTTTTTTCTCATTAATGCTTGACAAAGCCTCATTAATGGCAGCCCTCTGTTCGTCATTTTCCCTGGCCAGACAAAGAAATGCAAGGGCTTTTACCAGGACCTTTTCCGGGTCTTCCTGGGACGATTCCGGAGATGGTTCTTTTTTGATCTGGGAACGAATGGCCGACACCTGGGTATCACTGGTGAAATATGGAGTTTTACGCAACAGCGACTTTAACTGTCCGGGACCGACACCGGATTGAACTGCCCATTGCCGATGATCCGCAAGAAGCCCCATCACCTTCTCCCGCATTGTTCGGGGAAAGGGCAGCAGGACAAGATCTGGTTTACAGAAAAGGTCAAGGGTTTCTTCAGGATCTTTTTTGCCAGCCTGTCTAGCATGGGAAACGCCGGGTTTTGCCCTCCATGTACCCGCAGACCATGCCTGTTCGGGATCAGAAGAAAGATAAAAAACCTGCCTTAAAGCAGCACCCATCAGGACCTGGTCCCGCACCGAAACATGGGTAAATGGAAAATAAAAAAATTTCATAGTTACCTCACCTTTTTATCGTGCAACTCAACACCCATGGCCACCAGTTCATCCCTGAGGCGATCGGCCGCTTCCCATTCCTGGCTGGTGCGAGCCAGTTCTCTTTTTTCCATCAGGGTTTTAACCGTTTCCGGGACATGGGCGGCCGGGGAAAAGTCCATGACATTGAGAACCTGGTCCACCTCCCTGAAGACAGAAATCACAGAAGCTGACCCGCCTGGATCAATGTCTCCGGTGTCCATAAGGCGGTTCAAGGTCTTGACACTCTTAAACATAAGAGCCAGCACATCGGACATTTTAAAATCGTCGTCCATGGCCAGACAGAATCCATGGCGGATATCATAGATCAGCTGATCAAGTTCGGCAAAGGGCTTACCGTCTTTCACCGCCGCCAGGCTCTGGATACAGCGATCCAGCTTATCCAGGGATTGTCGACAGGCATCCAGGACGGATTCCGACAGAATCAGATTCTTTCGGTAATGGGTGGACAAGAGCCAGAACCGGATCACACGCAAAGACCATCCCCTTTCAACAAGATCATCAAGGGTCAATTGCTCCACATCAGACGTCCCCAGGGATCCATCATACTGCACCGATTCACAGTGCATCCAAGTCTCCACCAGGGCAGATCCCGTGGCAGCTCTGGCAATGGCCATTTCGTTTTCATGGTGGGGAAAAACAAGTTCCCGGGAGCCGGTGTGAATGTCAAATCGTTCCCCGAGGTAGGACATGGAGATGGCGGCACATTGAAGATGCAGAGAAGGCCGCACATTGCCCCAGCGGGTATTTACGCAGATACCCCGTTTGAGCTCAGATAGCCCGATGCGTTTTAAAAGGGTAAAATCCCGGGGATTGTCCTTTTCATAATCATCAAGATCCACGGTGGCCCCCAGGCGAATTTTGTCCAGATCCACTCCGGAAAAGGTGCCATAGCCGGGCAGACTTGAAATATCAAAGTAAAGGGAGTTGAGTTTTTCATAGGCAAAACCCTTGTCTGCAAGGGTGCCTGCCAGCTGAACCATGCTTTCAACCTGCTCGCTGACAAGGGGCATGGCCTGGGCCGGGCGGACCTTAAGATCGTTCAGGTCTTTTTTAAACAGATCAATGTAACGCCGGGTATAACTTGCAAGTTCTTCACCGGCCGCTTCGGAGCCCTGGATGGTTTTGTCGTCAAGGTCGGTGATATTGAGCACATGGTTAACGGATATCTTTTTATATTCCAGATATCGGCACAGCAGATCCGTTGCCACATACCGGCGGAACTGGCCCGGGTCCAGGCGTTTATGCACGGTGGGGCCACAGGTGTAAATTCCGGCCTTTCCCTGGTTGACGGGGGTAAAAAGAGCCTTGGTGCGTGTCAGGGAGTTGTACAGATTCAAGGAGAGATGATCTTTCACCGTGAAAAGGGATGTGGAAAGATAACGCTCCCCGCTATCCGGCAGAATTACCACAATGACACCATTTTTAAGTTCTTTTGCCTCTTTAAGGGCAACGGCCATGGCGGCACCGCTGCTCATGCCCACAAAAAGCCCTTCCTTTCTGGCCAGCTGCCGGGCAGTTTCAAAGGCCTCTTCATCGGCAATATTTACCTTTTCATCCAGCAGTTTTTTATCAAAAATATGGGGCCGGTAGGATTCCTTCATATTTTTAAGCCCCTGTATGCCATGGCCCAGGAAGGGTTCCGCACCGATGATGCGAATGTCCGGGTTGCACTCTTTTAAACGTCGGGACAGCCCCATAAGGGTGCCGCCAGTGCCAAGGGATGCCACCACACAGGTCACCGTTCCCCGGGTCTGTTCCCAGATTTCCGGAGCAGTGGTGTTATAATGGGCCAGCCAGTTGGCCTTGTTATTATATTGATCCGTCATAAAATACAGATCTGGATTCTCCCGGGCCAGGCGATACACCTCTTCAATGGCTCCATCGGAACCTTTGTTGCCTGGGGTAAGCAGAATTTCTGCCCCCCTGGCTCTTAAAATCATTTTGCGCTCTTCACTGGCCGATTCGGACATGGTGAGCAAAAGTTTATATCCCTTCACCGAGCAGATCAGGGCAAGGCCGATGCCGGTATTTCCGCTGGTGGCCTCCACCACAATCTTGTCATGGGTCAGTTCTCCGTTTTTTTCACCATGTTCAATCATGGACAACGCTGCACGATCCTTTACAGACCCCCCTGGATTCAGGTACTCAAGCTTTGCAAGGATGGTTACCCCCGGAACAGTGTTAAGTTGCCGGATCTCCACAAGTGGCGTATTCCCAATGGAATTCAATATTGAATAACTCATTTATTTACCCCCAAACGGGTGGCAAGCCCGTACTTTATTTGCGTAAAAACCTCATCCGGGTTCCGGGAGGCATCCACCACCAGAAACCGCTGTTGTTCTTTTTGGGCAAGGGCAAGATATCCCGACCTGACTGCGGAGTGAAAAGACAGGGCCTCTTTTTCAAATCGGGATTCGCCATCCTCACGCTGGCCATTTTCAAGGGCCTTGAAGGTTCGTGAAAGACCTGTTTCCGGTGGCAAATCAAATAGAATTGTCAAATCCGGGATCAATGAACCCACCACCATGTCATGGATGGCATCAATAATGGACAAATCCAAGCCCCGGGCCCAGCCCTGGTACACCTTTGTGGCATCGGCAAACCGATCGCACACCACAATCATTCCAGCCTCCAGGGCTGGTATCACCACCTGGGACAAATGCTGGGCACGATCGGCCCCATAAAGCAGCAGCTCACAAAGAGGGGCCATGTCATGGCTTTCCGGATCCAGCAGAATGGATCTGATGCGCTTTCCAATGGCTGTGGCGCCTGGCTCCCGGGTAACCGTTACGCCGTATCCGGCTGTTTCAATATATTTTTTTATTGGGCCAATCTGGGTGGTTTTCCCCGAGCCCTCAATACCCTCAAGGGTAATAAACATAAATACTTCTTTCCGGGTCCGTTGCAGCCCCGTGGATAGGTTGAAAATTCTGGATCACGCCCCCTGCCCTTGACTTTTTATGACTAAAATGGCTTTATACAGTATTTTGAATGGAAGTGCAATTTCACACCACCCCAAAAAGAGCAAAAAGCCATTGACCTTATCATATTCCACGTTTAAACAATTCGGCATCATGCTTGTCTTTATCCTTGTCATGGCCACTGTATGCCGGGCAGCCCCCGCCTCCCTCGCAACCGGCAAGACATCGTGGCATCTGTCTGCCCGCACAGCCACCTATGACCAAGAGCAGCACCTCTATGTTGCAACCGGGGAGGTTATTTTATCCAGCGACACCGTCCGCCTTGACGCAGACCATGTCACATACAACTATCTGACCCGGGACGCCCGGGCCACCGGCCACGTCAAGCTCATCTCGGGTAAAGACACCATTAACTGTGATGCCATGGACCTGAACCTGGAAACACAGACCGGAACCATCATGAACGGGGTTGTGTTTGTGGAGGAAAATCATTTTTATATTTCAGGAAACCGAATTGAAAAAACAGGCCCGGCAAGCTACAAAGCCGACAGGGCATCTTTAACCTCATGTGCCGGGGATCATCCCGACTGGAAAATCACTGGCCGGGATATCTCCGTTACCATTGAAGGGTACGGCACTGCAAAACACGCCACTCTATGGGCAGGAAACATACCGGCCCTGTACACCCCGATCATGGCCTTCCCTGTGAAAAACCAGAGACAGACCGGCCTTCTTTCCCCCCGCATCACAAGCTCCGACCGAAAAGGCATGGAATATGATCAATCCATGTTTGTTGCTCTCTCCAGGAGCACCGATGCCACATTAAATATGAATTACATGTCCTACCGTGGGATAAAACTGGGAGCGGAATATCGTTATATCCAGGACAACAGCAATAAAGGTACCCTTTTTCTGGACTATCTAAAAGATAATAAAATAGATGACGGCACCGATACCACAAGTGATTACGCATATGCTGGCACTTCCCAGCGAACCAATGCGGACCGGTACTGGCTGCGCATGAAAAACGACAGGGAAATTTTTCCCCTGTGGAAGGCACGACTGGACCTTGATTATGTCAGTGATGAAGATTATCTCCACGAATTCAAAAAGGGAAACACTGGCCTTACCGCCACCCAGAATGCTTTTAAATCGACCTTTGGAAGGGAACTTGATGACTACGATGACACCACCCGTATAAATCAGCTTAACATCAAACGGGCCTGGAGTAATTACAACCTTAACATGGATGCCCTGTGGTATGACAATGTCACAGCTCGCCAGAACGACACCGATGACAGCACCCTGCAGTCTCTGCCCGCCATCACCTTCAGCGGGATGCGCCAGAACCTGGGAAACTCACCCCTGTATTTTGAGCTCAACTCCGGGTACACCCATTTTTTTCGACAAAACACCACAGACACGCTTCTGAACGGCCAGCGCATGGATCTCTATCCCAAAATTTATCTTCCCTTCCGATTGGGGGGCGTACAGCTAGAACCGTCCCTGGGGCTCCGGCAGACCCTGTGGTACACAGATGATGCAAAAGGCAGAGATGATATTCAAAACGGTTACAGCCACCGGGAAATTTTTGACATCAATATGGATATATCCACCGTATTTACCCGAATTTTTTCCCTGGATACCCCCACAGACCGAAAAATCAAACATGAGGTCACCCCGGCCCTGAACT
The DNA here is from genome assembly GCF_054657595.1 of Desulfocicer niacini. Taxonomy (NCBI): domain Bacteria; kingdom Pseudomonadati; phylum Thermodesulfobacteriota; class Desulfobacteria; order Desulfobacterales; family Desulfobacteraceae; genus Desulfocicer; species Desulfocicer niacini. Next base: position 124,630 of record NZ_BAAHYK010000001.1, on the reverse strand, counting down.
ACACCTTTATCCCCCAGGTGGATCAAACAGATATTCCCTGGTTTGACGACACCGATCTGATTGAAGAACAAAACACCCTTACCTGGCAGCTGACCCAGCGCCTGACATCCAGGCAACAGATGAAAAAATCTGAAAATCAATCCGGCAAAAATTCCCCCGGACATTCTTATCGGGAACTGGGCTGGCTGAAAATCTCCCAGGACTACCATCTGTCCGGTGAAGATGAAGACACGGATAAACCATTTTCAGACATTATGCTGGACCTTGAACTGTCTCCCATTCCCCATCTTTTCCTGGATACTGACTTGGAATGGTCCCCCTACAGCACGGGCATATCCAGCCATAACAGTGCCATCACCATCACAGATTTCAGGCAAGACCGTATCAGTGTCCAGTATAGATACAGCCAAGCGGACGAAGAAAATGACGTGGATGAAACAGAATCCATATATACAAGCATTAATTTCAAACTGAACCCGGGCCTGCGGGCATTTCTGGAATATGAAAAAAATCTTTATGAGGATGAAACCATTGAGGCCACCACCGGCATTGAATTCAATCGCACCTGCTGGTCCATGCAGGTATCCTACACCGACACCACCGATGATCAATCCATCGGTTTTCTCATCAATTTGAAAGGCCTTGGAGAATTTGGGACCCAATGAAATTAGACAAGTTATGGTATGCACTGCTCACCCGGAGCCGTTTTGAAAACGTGGTCCACGACCACATTAAAAAAAAATCCATCACCGTGTTTCTCCCAAAAACCCGGGTAAAAAGCCAGCGCAAAGACAGAAATAAGATGATCCACGTCCCCCTTTTTCCCGGCTATGTGTTTGTCAACATCCCACCGGCACCGGCAGAGCAGTTAAGAGTTCTTAAAACCATAGGAGCTGTTCGTCTTCTGGGATACCGAAAAGGACCTGTCGCCATTCCGGACAGCCACATTGAATCCCTGAAAATCATCACCCATGCCGATCTTGATGTAATCACAGGCCCGGGAACCTCCATGGCCAAGGGAGATCCGGTCCTGGTGGTCAACGGCCCCATGACCGGTGCCACCGGAGAGTTTGTTCAACATAAGGGCAAAGGCCGGGTCATCATCAGAATAGATGCTCTGGGTCAGTTTGCCGGAGTGGAGATTGATGAACAAGACATTGAAAAAGCACCCCATATGACCACATAACCCCCTTGACTTATTGCTGTAATTTGTTTATTAAGTGTTTTTATCTTTAACTTTAGCGTTTGAGTTGGGTAAATATTTGACCATCACTCCATCTTCACCCATTTTGGTCTGCTCACATGTCATTAGTATGCTACGCAGTCCCAAATACGCGGAGATGGAGCAGTGGACAAACATTTACATTACAAACCCGAACATTTACTGAATTGTCATCATCATGAACAAAACGTAATCAGGCAGATGTCATGACATTTCCCATGACAGTTGCGGCCCTGATTCCCCCAAAAACACAGCAGAGGGGCCGACCCGCGAGATCTGAAATGTCCCCCCTGGCAGCCCCTTTTAAGAGGACCCAATGAATAAACTTGAATTGATTTCCACCCTGAAACAGAAAACAGGGCTTACAAAGGCAGAGGCCGCAGATGTGGTCCAGACTTTCTTTGACTCCTTAACCGAAGCACTTGCAAAGGGTGAACGGGTGGAAATCCGGGGCTTATGCAGCTTTTTCATCAAAGAGTATGATAGCTACACCGGCAGAAACCCAAAAACCGGTGAAAAAGTAACCATCCCCCCCAAAAAACTCCCCTTTTTCAAATGCGGAAAAGAACTTAAAGAACGTGTAGATATCTAACCCATGCCCCCGTTTTCACCTCCATCCCGGGCCGCATCCCTCCGGGAAAAACAGCCCCATGTTGCAAACAGTCTGGAGGCCATCCTTTACAGTTCCAGGCTGCCCAATGCATTGCTGTTCACCGGTAACCCGAACACCGGGAAAAAAGAAGCGGCCCATCTTTTTGCCATGTCACTGAACTGCACATCCACCGGCCGACAGCTACACCTTGAAACCCACAAAGGTGCCCTGGAACCCTGCATGGTGTGCAGCTCATGCAAAAAAACCATTGCAGACATGCATCCGGACATCCTGGTCATCACTCCGGAAAAGGACAAAATAAAAATTGCCGGTATCCGGGATCTTTATCATACACTTGCATCCCCTCCCCACGAAGGGAGCCACCGAATGGTCCTTGTGACGGAAGCCCACAAGATGAACCAGGAAGCGGCCAATGCCCTGCTTAAAATACTGGAAGAACCCCCGTCAGGCACTTTTTTTATTTTGACGGCCCAGGATTTGAGCGGCCTTCTGCCCACCATCATCTCCCGGTGCAGACATTTACGCTTCACCCCCACCCCCCTTACGGTATTGAACCGACAAATCCAGGAGAGTACCGGGGCTGACCCCATGCAGACAGCCATTGCCGTGGCCACCGCCGATGGCACTCTGGACATGGCACACCAGCTTCTCAACCAGGACAAAAATGCCACCACCGACTGGAAATACCGCAGAAAATGGCTGATCAGCGCCCTCTTTCATCTGGTGGAAAAACAAAACTGCACCGATGCATCCCCGGCACTGTTTCTTGCAGAACGCCTGACCCGGAACACGGATGAATTAAAAATAATCCTAACCCTTATAAATACCTGGCTCCGGGATCTCATGGTGGTTTCCCATGACCCCCGGCAGGTTATCAACAAAGACGTTCTTGCAGATCTCCAGGCATTGTCGACGATGCTTACCGGAAAAAAGGCCGTGGCCTGGATCAAGGCACTTCACACCGCAGAAAAACGCATCCTTGCCAATGCAACCCCTCGACTGGCACTGGAATGTTTTTTCCTGACCCTGGCAACCGATTCCGTGGCCCCATAACCCAGACCTGACCCCAGCCCCAACCGGCCGGTGTTGGAATAAAGCTCCATTTAACCAGGAGATTACCATGACCAAAGTTACAGGCGTCCGGTTTAAACCTGCCGGTAAAATATATGATTTTGACAGCGGCATGTTTGTCTTAAATGCCGGTGACAAGGTAATTGTTGAAACCGAACAGGGGTTGGGGTTTGGTGTTATCACCGTGCCGCCGGCCCCCCTTAAACCATCGGATAAAAACAAAGCACTTAAAAAAGTATTCCGCATCGCCACCGAAGCCGACCACAAAAAAAGAGAAGAAAACCAGGTACTGGAGCAGCAGGCCTTTGATTTCTGCCAGATCTGCATCAAGGATCTTTCTTTGAAGATGAATCTTTTCTCCGTGGAAAGCACATTTGACACCACAAAACTTACCTTCTTTTACACGGCAGACGGCCGGGTGGACTTCCGGGAACTTGTCAAACGCCTGGTAAAAGAGTACCGCATCCGCATTGAAATGCGCCAGGTGGGCATTCGGAATCAATCCAAACAATGTGGCGGCATCGGTCGATGCGGCCGGGAAATATGCTGCTCTTCTTTTATGAACAACTTTGAGCCGGTGTCCATTAAAATGGCCAAGGAGCAGGGACTTTCCCTGAATCCCACAAAAATATCCGGCCTTTGCGGGCGGCTCATGTGTTGCCTGACCTTTGAAAATGACACCTACAGACACCTGAAAAAAAAGCTGCCCAAACCGGGTCGACTGGTGGACACAGACACGGGAAAGGGTAAAATTATCCGCCAGAATGTACTCAAGGGCAATGTCTCCGTACGCCTTGAAGACGGCTCGGAAACCGAGGTCAGTTCAGAAGAAATCATAAAAGTTCACAAGGGCAAACCCCATGGGAACACCAACTGACAGAGGTGGCCGGCATTAGAGCCACCCACCACATCCACTTTAAACAATGGCCAAGATTCTCCCTTTGCACATAAAAGCAGACACAAGGAAATACAGATAAAATGGAAAAAAATAATCCCCGTTTTTTTACCACCCCCATTTATTACGTCAATGCCAAACCCCACCTGGGCCATGCCTACACCACCATTGCAACGGATGTGGCGGCCCGGTACAGCCGCATGTGCGGCCATGACACATATTTTCTCACCGGCACCGACGAGCATGGCGACAAAATTGTCCAGGCCGCTGAACAGCAGCACATCACCCCCCGGGCCTTTGTGGATCAAATCAGTGGCCTTTTCCAGGATATGTGGCCCCTGTTAAACATAAGCAACGATTATTTTGTCCGCACCACCCACCCGGCCCACATAAAGGTGGTGGAAGCCCTTCTGTCAAAAATTCATGACAACGGTGATATTTATTTCAGTGAATATGAGGGCATCTACTGCTATGGATGCGAACGCTTCTACCAGGAACGGGAACTGGTGGACGGCAAATGCCCGGATCATGGCACGGAACCCAGTAAAATAAAAGAAGCCAATTATTTCTTTGCCATGTCAAAATACCAGGACTGGCTAATTGATCACATAAAAAGCAATCCGGAATTCATCCGGCCCGAACGCTACCGCAACGAGATTCTCTCCTTTTTAAAGGAACCCCTGGAGGATCTTTGTATCTCCCGACCCAAATCACGCCTGACCTGGGGCATCACCCTTCCCTTTGACGATAACTATGTCACCTATGTCTGGTTTGATGCCCTGACCAACTATATCTCGGCCCTGGGATACCCGGACAATGATCTGTATTCAAAATTCTGGCCTCACACCCGGCATTTTGTGGCCAAGGACATCATTAAACCCCATGGCATTTACTGGCCCACCATGCTCAAAGCCGCAGGAATCGACCTTTACCAGAGCCTAAACGTCCATGGTTTCTGGAATGTCAGCGGCAGCAAGATGTCTAAAAGCATCGGCAATGTCACAGACCCTGTGGCGGTGACGGCCACCTATGGAGTGGACACCTTCCGGTATTTTCTCATGAGAGAGATGGTCTTTGGCCTGGATGCAAACTTCACCGAAGATGCCATTGTCCAGCGCATCAATGCCGATCTGGCCAATGACCTTGGCAATCTGTTTTCCCGGGTGCTTTCCATGCACCATCGTTATTTCAAGGGAATCATGCCGAAAACGGACAATGACCTTGAAAAAGAAAAAAATCTGTCACTGAAGGCAGCAGCCCAGGACGCTATCACCGCATATACCAAGGCCATGGACAACACCGAATTTCACAAGGCGCTTACAGCGGTGTGGGAGTTTATCAGTATTCTGAACAAATACATTGATACCACCGCCCCCTGGACCCTTTCCAAAAATGAAGCAGATGCCCCTGAGCTTGCCATTGTCATCACCAACATGGTGGAAAGCCTTCGCCTCATTGCCTGCCTCATTCACCCGGTTATGCCGGAAACCGCACGGACAATGCTGCAAATTCTGGGCATTGAAAAATCTGAAGCCAGCGATTTTTACACCATGGCAGACCTTTGCAGGTGGCCTGTCATGACCCCGGGCATGGAAACCCAAAAGCCCCCCATGCTGTTTCCCCGGGTGGATATTGACAAAAAAGAAACCGCCCCTGCCGTGGAAGCCCCCCAGGGCCTGACGGACCTGAAGCCGGAAATCACCTTTGAAGATTTTTCCAAAATAGATCTGCGCACCGGTACCATTATATCTGCGGAAAAAATCAAAAAATCAAACAAACTTCTTAAACTCCAGGTGGATCTTGGCAAAGAAACCCGCCAGATCATTGCCGGCATTGCCAAAAGCTATCAACCCGACACCCTCATTGGCAGACAGGTGGTGGTGGTGGCCAACCTGAAACCGGCCAAACTCATGGGAGAACTCTCCCAGGGCATGATTGTGGCAGCCAATGATAAAAAGCACTTATTTCTGGCGGGATTTGATACCACCATCACCCCCGGACGGACTGTGAAATAGCCGGGATATTATCACCGTGATTTCATCAAATACCCCGAACCCATGGCAAAAATTTCAGCCCAACCGGAAGCGCCGTAAAACAGCACGGTTGCGTATTTTCTCAGCCACCATTCTGGCGCTTTTCCTCCTGGGGCTTGTCACTTGGGCAGGGCTGCGTCTTTTTCCGGAAATGTCCAGAATGTTCTCGGAGATGGCCCATTTTTTCGACCAGGATCCGCCCCCTCCGGGGGCACCGACCTCCACTGTGTCCCCGGTGCTTTCCGGGCCCCTCACCCGGGAACAGATAAAATCAATGTTGCCTTCATCGCTTCTGCACAATCCGGCTCCGGGCCCCCTCACCCGGGTTCTGGCCCAGGAAACCCTGACCTTTAAAACCGGACTGGATCCCGGACTGCAGCAATTTGTTCTGGATGAAATCAAGGAACTAAAAACCCTTACCCGGGCAAAACCGGAGATCATTGCCATGGTAGCCATGGCCCCGGACACCGGGAAAATCCTTGCCATGGCTGGATATGACCGCACATTGCCAGACATAAACCCCTGTATTGCCCATGGGTATCCCGCTGCCAGCATTTTTAAAATCATCACGGCATCTGCGGTGCTGGAACATCAACTCATGGGACCGGACACTCAGCTTTTTTTCAACGGTGGCAAATATACCCTTTACAAGCGCCAGCTAAAAGAAGTTAAAAATAAATACACCAGCACCACCACCCTGGAAAAGGCATTTTCCCAGTCCATCAATCCGGTGTTTGGAAAACTGGGCACCCACGAACTTGGTCCTGAAAAACTGACAATGCAGGCCCGGCAGTTTGGATTCAACCAGGAGCTCATCGCCGACTTCCATGGGTACTCAGGGTCCATGACGGTAACGGAAAAACCTTATCAGTGGGCCGAGGTGGCAAGTGGCTTTAATAAAACCACCACCATTTCTCCACTGTTCGGGGCCATGATCACCGCCACCCTGCTCAACCAGGGCAATATACCGGTACCCTACCTGGTGGAAAGTATCTCCACCCATGAGGGAAATATCATTTACAATTGTCCGAATCCGGCCCCCCGTCGGGCCGTACCCCCAGCCACGGCAGCCACCGTCATGGAAATGATGACCCACACCATCTCCACGGGAACAGCCAAAAAGGCATTCCGTAATTATAAGAAAGATGCCGTACTTACCCGCCTTATCATGGGTGGAAAGACAGGCTCTCTTTACAACCGTGACCACACCATTAAACTGGACTGGTTCACGGGTTTTGCCCGGGAAAAAGACGGCAATCAACAGATCGTTGTTGCCATCCTGGTGGGGCACGGGGAATACATCGGCACCCGGGCCGGTACCTTTGCAAAAAAAATATTCCAGACTTACTTCGGTGATTATTTTACATCCACAAAGCAATAATTTATAAAGGACATGTCCTCACAGGCACAACAAAGAATGAAAATGGCATAATGCCGCCCCCGCCGGTGGCTCTGCTGTCGATGATTTGAGGTTACATTCTCATATAAAAAAAAAGGATACGGTTCATGATTAAATCCACCGCCAGTCTGCTGAAGAGACAAATCCGGAAAATAAGAAAGGTTCACGTCAGGTTTGCCACAAACCCTTATCGTGCACCTGAGAACACCCTTATTTTATTTCCCATATATCCCGGTGCGTTTGCCTGCGGCATTGCCGCCCTAGTGACCTTTAAGCGAAAAACAGCCGCCACCGACATGGATACCCAAAACCTTGAAGTAGCCATGCAGATCCTGGAAAAGAACCTTTTGACCACCTGCCTTGACCACCGGGAACGCTCTGTGGCAGCATGTTATCTCGGTGGACCCGGCCACACGGAGGCCCTGGTAAAAACGACAAGGTATCTCAAGCAGAACGACCCTTTTTTTGATATATTCACCCAGGCGGAAAAAGAACAACTGCTCATTGACATCAGCGCCCGCATCACCACCCTGATCACCGCAGAAAAAGAACAGCTCTCCCAGCGCATGGCCCTGCTTGATGCCCATGAATTTGAAACAGCCCGACAACGCCTGGAATCCTGCATGGATGCTGGATGGTGTATCCGCCAGGAAATTTTAAAAAATGTCCTGAGAATCAGGCACATGATCCCGGGCACTTGCGTAAACGGGTTTCCAAAACGTCTGGCACGGTTTAAAACCATCAATGCCATTTTAAACAGCATAGACCGTCTGGAGGTAAGGGGGCGCGATTCCGCTGGCATCTCCATTCTGGCCACTCTGCCCAGCGAAACCTTTGAAGCCTTCCGCCTGGAACTTGACACCGCAGGATTAGGAGAACAGCTGAGACAGCGCACCGGCAGCATGGTTCTGACAAACAACTGCATCACCGTGCACAGTGCCCCGGCAAAAAACGGCGCACCCCACACGGCCATGACCTTTGTCTATAAGTTTGCCGCCGTCATCGGCTCCCTTGGGGACAATGTGGCATATATTCGCACCCAGATTAAAAACGATCTCATTCTCCAGCGGTTTCTTTCGTGCCGGACAACTTCATTTACCCTGTCCGCCCATACCCGGTGGGCATCGGTGGGCAGTATTGGTCAGCCCAACTGCCACCCCGTTGATAATCAGACCACCAACCAGTTAAAGGAAAACCCAGGGATTATTCATGTCTGCCTCAATGGAGACATTGACAACTATCTTGAACTGAAATCCGCCTTTGAATCCCGGTACGACACCCTGCCGGAAAGCATCACCACCGACACAAAAATAATTCCCCTGCACATTGAACATTATCTGCGCCAGGGGACTGACATTGAAGAAGCGTTCCGCCTGGCCGTCAATGACTTCAAGGGCTCCCACGCCATCTCCATGCACACCGACCGGGCACCGGGCAAATTGTTCCTGGCCCAGAAAGGCAGCGGCCAGGCCCTGTTCGTGGGACTTGCCGAGGACCATTACATAACCGCATCAGAACTGTATGGGCTGGTGGAGGAGACCCCGGATTACATCAAACTCAACGGAGAAAAAAAAGGACAGATCCTCATACTGGATCAGATGAGTGAAGGAGGACTTTCCGGCATCACCTCCCTTGCCTACGACGGTACCCCCATTGCCATCACCGAGGCAGATATTCAAACCAGTGAAATCACCTCAAGGGACATTGACCGCCAGCATTTCCCCCACTATTTTCTAAAGGAAATCTCAGAGGCCCCCCTATCCGTGGAAAAAACCCTGCAGAACCGATGGAAAGCCGACCCGGACACCGGATTTTACAGGACAACGCTGGATGAATCCGTGATTCCCCCCCAAATACATGAGGGCCTCACCCAAGGGCTCATCACAAAAATTTATTTCATCGGCCAGGGAACGGCGGGTATTGCAGCCCAGGGCTGTGCAGATATTTTAAAAACCTTCCTTCCCTCCGGTGGCTTTGATGTCCGTGCCATGAAAGCCTCTGAGCTCTCGGGCTTTTCCATCCCCGGCAACCAGGATGAAAAAGATGCCATGGCCTCATACCTGGTGGTGGCTATCAGTCAGTCGGGCACCACCACGGACACCAATCGCACCGTTGACATGGTCAGAGCCAGGGGGGCCGCCACCCTTGCCATTGTAAATCGCCGGGATTCTGACCTTACCTTCAAGACCGACGGAGTTCTTTACACCAGCAGCGGCCGGGACATTGAAATGTCCGTTGCCTCCACCAAGGCCTTTTATGCCCAACTCACAGCCGGAGCATTGCTGGGGCTTCACCTGGCATCCCTTCTAAAAACCATTGCCCCGGGCCGGGTCACGGAAGAAATAAATGCCTTGAATCAGCTCCCAGAAAAAATGAAACAAATTCTGGCCATGAAAGATGATATCAAAGCATCGGCCCATCAATTGTCCATCACAAAACAATACTGGGCCACAGTGGGCAGCGGTGCCAACAAAACCGCCGCCGATGAGATCCGCATCAAACTCAGTGAATTGTGCTACAAAACCATCTCTTCAGATTATGTGGAAGATAAAAAGCACATTGATCTGTCATCGGAACCATTGATAATCGTTTGCGCCGCCGGTACAAGGGAAAGTGTGCTGGGAGATATCATCAAGGACACCGCAATCTTCCATGCCCACAAGGCCACCACGGTGGTCATCGCCGATGAAGGAGAGGACCGGTTTGCGCCCTATGCCGATGCTCTGTTCCACATCCCTACCACAAAGGAGCATCTGTCCCCCATCCTCACCACCCTGGTGGGGCATCTGTGGGGATACTATGCAGCCCTGGCCATCAACGAAGGCTCTGGATTCTTTTACACCCACCTCCAGGAGATCAAGGGACTCATTGACAATTACAACAGTCTGGGTCACGACGTCTATGAGGTAATTCTGGAAAAACGATTCCGGGAAAAGATCGCCGCCTTTTACCATGCCTTTTCCCAGAAGCGCCTTGACAACAGATTCCCGGCGGCCCTTGGCATCAACGTTTCCGCCAATATCATGCTGTTATCCAAATACCTTTCCGGCAGACTGCCGGTGGGGGATTTTGAAATTGATTTTGCCAGAAAGGGCACCCCTGCCAACATGCTGGATCAATTTTTTAAAACCATGGACACGGCCATAAGCACCCTGGCCCGGCCGGTGGATGCCATCAAACACCAGGCCAAAACCGTCACCGTGGGCACCAGCCGCATCCAGGAAACTTTTGAGGGTCTACTCTTTGAAGAACTGGCCAGCCACAAGATTCAGCTGTCCCAGCTCACCAGCAGGAATGTGCTGGTTATCAAAAATCTCCAGGAGGTGATCGCCACCATAAACGGTGCCCTGCTCTACCGGATTCTGGGTCTCACCCCCTTGGGGGAGGAAACCTCTGAAACCCGCATTGAGGTCATCAACAAGACCGGACTACTGGTATCTGAAACCTCCAGGGTGGAAAAAGATCACAGACTCAAGGGCACAAAAAACATAATTGTCCGGGAAGGAAATGTCTACATCGGCAAAGGTAGAAAGGATGGGAAAAGCATATTGGTGATCCCCGTGATCTCATCATCAAAGGGCAACAGCGGCATTGAATTTCTTCTTTCCCTGAACGTTTCCTTCAAGGATGTCAGCCAGGTTCCCTTGATAAAACGCATCAAGGCTCTGGGGGGAAAATTTATCCGCATCAAAGATACGGTTCTGGAATCAGACAAAATCAAATGGGATGACAGCCTTCTGGATCTCATTCCCATGGAAGACCTGTTCGGGGATTCAGCGGAGAAGATTGCCGATTACATGGACCGGCAGCTGGCGGGGGAAAAGAAAAACACCGGTGTGTGACATCACCGGTAAACATCCCGGAAGGTGAGTCTGTTTTTTTAAAAGTGGGAGGGGTAAACGCCCCTCCCACAAAATCAAGTGGCAAATGATAAGATCAGGTATTCCGGGGGGTAAGGGTGAACTGCACGGGCAGTTTATGGATCTGCCGATTTTTCTCCCTGGTGGTGCCCACCTTCCAGTGGCTGCAGGTAACCTGATGATCAAGAAGACCTTCAATGTCTCTGGCAAGTCCATTGAGATTAATAATGGGATGGCGTTCAAAAACCGTGGGCAGGCCATAGGTAAGATTACAGGCAATACATTTACCCGGACGCTGCTCCAGAAGAAAATCAAAATAAAGGGTGTTGTCTTCTGCTTTGTTAAATGCCAGGCGAATGTCATATGCACCGTCTTCAGCATCACCATAAAGGGCTTCAAAAAACGCGTCGGCCCTGTCTTCCGGAAAGAGATTTCTCAGGTTTTCCGCGGTAAAAACATCTGAAAAATGATTTAAAGTCATGATCTTTTTTTCTCCGGGGTTAATTAAGTTTCATATCATCATTCCTCGTCGGGCACTTTATACTAGAAAGAGGTTTTGCGCAAGTGCTTAACACCCGGCCTTGCCCCGGTGCCCTGATAGTTGAGACTTACCGCCAGATTGGGGAAGTGATTGGCACAACGACCACACATGGCAAGGGGGTCAAACGGAATCATCATGGATAGCCATCTGGATTATTTTTCTGCCATCGCCAGGTATCCCAGCACATGTCGGCCAAGGTTCTTACGGCTTTCCAGCCCAGTTCTTTTTCCGCCAGGGACGGATCTGCATAGCAGGCGGCAATATCCCCGGAACGCCGGGGAACCACACGAAAGGGAATCTCCCGGCCACAGGCCCCCTCAAAGCCTTTAACCAGCTCCAGCACCGATGTACCTTTGCCGGTTCCCAGATTATAAATCACCAGGCCGGGACAGGAGAATAGCTTTTCCAATGCCTTGATATGACCGGCGGCAAGGTCCGACACATGTATGAAATCCCGTACCCCGGTGCCGTCCGGGGTATCGTAATCGTCCCCGAACACATTCAGAAAAGGTCGTCTACCCACGGCCACCTGGGCAATATAAGGCACCAGATTATTGGGAATACCCCGGGGATCTTCGCCGATGCTACCGCTTTGATGTGCCCCCACGGGATTAAAATATCTTAACAGTGCAATGTTCCACGAGTTGTCAGCCCCATGTACATCCTGGAGCATCTCTTCGATCATCAGTTTAGTACGCCCATAGGGGTTGGTGGCGGACAGGGGAAAGGATTCCGTGATGGGAAGGCTTGCCGGATCGCCATACACCGTTGCCGAAGAGCTGAACACCAGATGCCTGACCTTATATTTACGCATTATTCCCAGCAGATTCAGGGTACCTGTCAAATTATTTGTGTAATATTCAAGGGGCATCTCAACGGACTCCCCCACGGCTTTAAGCCCGGCAAAATGGATGACAGCATAAATGGCATGGTCTTTAAACACCTGATCCAGACCTGGTTTATCCAGAAGATCCACCTGGTATAAATCAAGGGGTTTTCCGGTAATTTTCCGGACCCGTTCCAATGATGTCAGGGAACTGTTGGAAAGATTGTCCACCACCACCACCTCAAAATTATTCAAAAGCAGTTCCACACAGGTGTGGCTGCCGATGTACCCGGCTCCGCCGGTGACAAGTATTTTCATTGTTCCCCCCTGATTTTAAAAATTGGCTCAGAAAAATCTGCTGTTTTCACCGGGGTAAACCCCTTGAGACTTGCCCTTTGTTTCCATGACAGTTTAAAGCAAATAAATCAAGTTTTACCAGGAAAAAGATCCCGATTTACCCACCGTCAGACAGGGATAAACAAGCCATTTCTTGACAGACCTTTTCATTAATTGTAATGATACCCAAGTTTATTGCACATCGAGGTACCTTAATATACCTGAGCCAATAAGTTAAAAACAAAAACATGGAGATGAACACCGACAAAAGATTCAACCGTTGAGAACCCAAGCCTGCACCATTACTGCAGCGACTGTCAAGAATGATCGATGTTGTAATCAAGCATGCCTTTTTATATAAGAACATACATGGCAGTAAACACCTGCCACAACAAAAAAATGAAACTCTTATAATTTCAGCTTATTGGACGCAGTTTCATATAAAAAATACATAGGTGATAAAATGACGGAAATTATTGGTGTAAAATCAAGGGAAATTATTGATTCCCGGGGAAATCCAACCGTTGAAGTGGATGTGATGCTGGCCTGCGGCTCAACCGGGCGTGCGGCTGTTCCATCCGGTGCATCCACAGGCACCAGGGAAGCACTGGAGCTTCGGGACAATGCGGCAGATCGTTTTTCCGGAAAAGGCGTCATGACCGCCGTGACCAACGTAAATGAGATCATCGCTCCTGAAATCATCGGATTTGATGCAATGGATCAGGCAGGTCTTGACCGGACCATGATTGACATTGACGGAACGGAAAACAAATCCAGACTGGGGGCCAACGCCATCCTCGGGGTTTCGCTGGCCGCTGCCAGGGCTGCGGCCAATGCCGCAGAAATCCCCCTTTACCGCCATCTGGGGGGTATCAGTGCCCGTATTCTGCCCGTGCCCATGATGAATGTAATAAATGGCGGAGCCCACGCCCCCAACAACCTGGATATCCAAGAATTCATGATCGTTCCCTATGGCGCCAGCTGTATTGTGGAAGCGGTACGCATGGGATCTGAGATTTTTCACTGCCTGAAAAAAACCCTTGCCAGTGCCGGACTGAATACGGCGGTGGGGGATGAGGGTGGATTTGCCCCGAACCTCAAATCCAATGAAGAGGCCCTGGAGTACATTGTCAATGCCATTGACACCGCCGGATACCGGCCGGGAAAGGACATCGGCATTGCCCTTGATGCTGCTGCCAGTGAATTTTACAGAAACGGGCAGTATCACTTTGCTTCGGAGGGCAAGACCCTTTCTGCCGAAGCCCTGGTGGACTATTATGCCGCCCTGGCGGAAAAATATCCCCTGTGCTCCATTGAAGACGGCCTGGCCGAGCAGGACTGGGAAAACTGGCAGATGATGACCCGACGACTGGGGGACACCCTTCAGATTGTGGGGGATGATGTGTTTGTCACCAACCCGGACATTTTCCGCCGGGGCATTGAAGATGAAGTGGGTAACTCCATTCTCATCAAACTCAACCAGATCGGCACCCTTACTGAAACCCTGGACACCATCCAGATGGCCAAGGAATCTGGCTACACCACGGTGATTTCCCATCGCTCGGGTGAAACAGAAGACGCCTTTATTGCCGACCTTGCCGTGGGGGTCAATGCGGGCCAGATCAAAACCGGTTCCATGTCCAGAAGTGATCGCATCGCCAAGTACAACCAGCTCATGCGCATTGAAGAAGAACTGGGCATGGGTGCATTGTTCCCGGAAGATATTTTCATATAAACGATCATGTCGGCCTGCCGACACAACGAATAATGGGTCGTAGACGTGGAGCCAAATGGTATTATGCCGCCCCCAACGCTCACACGTCCGGCCCCGGACCGTCGGTGGCCCATTTGCCCTGCCGGTCTAAAGCGCAGGAACTACGGACAGGTTTGTCCTCAAACAACCTGCGATTCTTAACGACCGGCAGGGCAAATGGGCTGATCGCCTTTGGCTCCGAATGGGCCGGATCGGGTGACCGTTGGGGGCTCTGATATCGCATTTTCATTTAAAATCAACACAATAAAGAAGCGAGGAGTCAATGGCAGAGACAACCAAGTATATCTTTGTAACAGGAGGGGTTTTATCCTCCCTTGGTAAAGGGCTTGCCTCGGCTGCAATCGGGCTGCTTCTGGAAAGCCGTGGTCTTTCCGTGACCATCCAGAAGCTTGATCCCTATATTAATGTAGATCCGGGCACCATGAACCCCTTCCAGCACGGCGAAGTGTTTGTCACCGATGACGGCACGGAAACCGACCTGGACCTGGGACACTATGAACGATTCACCAATGCCAAACTTGGAAAGAACAATAATTTTACCACCGGTAAGATATATCACTCCGTCATTACTAAGGAAAGAAGGGGAGAATATCTTGGCGGTACCGTGCAGGTCATTCCCCATATCACCGATGAGATCAAGAAAAGCATCAGCCTTGTGTCAGGGGATGCCGATGTAGTTATTGTTGAAATCGGCGGCACCATCGGGGACATTGAATCTTTGCCCTTTCTGGAAGCCATCCGGCAATACCGGGGAGATGTAGGCCGAAACAATGTGATTTTTATTCATCTCACCCTGGTTCCATATATTTCCACGGCCGGAGAAGTCAAAACAAAACCCACCCAGCACAGTGTCAAGGAGCTTAGAAGCATCGGAATCCAACCCGATATTCTGCTGTGCCGCACCGACCGGTACCTATCCCCGGAGATCAAGGAAAAAATCGCTCTTTTCTGTAACATAGACAAGGATGCTGTATTCACTGCCAAGGATGTTGACAACATCTATGAGGTTCCTCTGGTTTACAATAAAGAGGGGCTGGGGGACAAGATTCTCCAGAAACTCAACATCTGGGCCAGGGCCCCCAGGCTGGATCACTGGCGGGATATTGTTGAGAAAATGAAAAATCCCCGGGATGCCGTCACAATTGCCATTGTGGGAAAATATGTGGATCTCACCGAGTCATACAAGAGCCTTAACGAGGCCCTGACCCATGGCGGCATTGTCAATGATGCCAGGGTGAATCTTGAATTTGTGGATTCCAGCACCCTGACCCGGGACAATGTGGCAGAGAAACTTGGCATGGCCGATGGCATCCTGGTACCCGGAGGCTTCGGCTCCAGGGGCATTGAAGGCAAAATTCTTGCCGTCCAGTATGCCAGGGAAGAGAAAGTGCCCTTTTTCGGCATCTGTCTTGGCATGCACATGGCTGTCATTGAATATGCCCGCCACGTGGCATGCATGGAAGATGCCCACGGCTCGGAATTTGACGAGCACACCCCCTATCCTGTCATATATCTTATGACCGAATGGTATGATGAGCAGACCCGGCAGGTGGAAAAACGTGATGATGCCTCGGACAAGGGCGGTACCATGCGCCTGGGGGCCTACCCCTGTGTTTTAACGCCTGATTCCTTTGCCATGCAGGCCTACCGCACCGAAGAGATTTCAGAACGCCACCGCCACCGGTATGAGTTCAACAATGCTTACAAAAAACAGCTGGAGGAGGCAGGCCTTGTAATCAGCGGCACCTCCCCGGATGGCGAACTGGTGGAGATTGTGGAACTTAAAGATCATCCCTGGTTTCTGGGATGCCAGTTTCATCCTGAATTCAAATCCAAACCGGCCCGGCCCCATCCCCTTTTCAGGGAATTTATCAAAGCCTCCCTGAAAAATACTAAAAAAGAGATGTGTGTGCGTAAAACCGAATAACCCTGTCTTTGTCTGCCCAGGGCGTAAAATAAAAAAAACCGGAACAGTGATGCTGCTCCGGTTTTTTATTTTTTTATATGCAAATATCTACAGCAGGATTCCCGAGGACTGCCCTGCCCCCTTCAGTCAGGCATTTCGTCCTGCTCCCACTCCCTTACATAATCAGCCACAAATGCCGAATCTGGTGATCCCAGGGAAGGCTCCGGACCCAACAACACATAGCCGATGTGATTGATTTCCCTTTCAAGGCATCTGAAAAAAGCAGCTTCCACGGCCCCTTTGTCCATGTCAGCCCCATCGGACACCACAGCCTGGGTCAGATGCCCCAACGGAGTAAAGATATCACAGATGGCCCCCTGCCATTCCTCGGGGAAATTATTTATTTTCCAGGGGCTTAAATTATCAGGCTTAAGAATATTTTGTTTTTTCCGGTTAAAAGGTGCCGCCACAACGCTCATTTTCCGGGCCTCCCACCCCATCAATTCCTTGAGCAGGGCAAGAATATCTTGGGAAAACAGCCACTCCTCCGGTTCCAGCAATATGGGGGGGAACTCCCGACTTGTCAGCGCATACTTGAAAGGCCCCTGGTTTTTCCAGACCTCCTTGAATTCCTTTAACGTGGGCAGAATCTGCCGAACCACTGTTACCATCATACAACTCCTTATCTAAGGCCATTTCCATCCCAAAACAGACCTGCCTGTTTGGCCTTTCATCAGTTTTCTACGTTGGGCTTTTCCGCACATAGAACCAGCATTAACACCAATGCCCGCCTTGAATACCAATGAAAAACCTGCGCATTCCGGCATATTTTTTGTCCACCAATGGCCTGAATTTCCTGACTGCTGCCATACCCGGAAGATTGACAGGCATAATCATCATAAAATCGTTTTTTATATCACAGGCAGGCGTGCTTCTCCATCTTTTTCAATCATATCCATCCATTCGGATCAGCCCCCTTTCCGGAATGACCAATGCCATAAGCAACCCTTCCAGAGATCGCTCCCCCAAAATCTTCTTGACCTCTGATCAGGGTTATGTTAACCAAATTCCAATCATATAGTTAACGAAAAAAAACAGCTGGGGACAGATATGAAAGACAAGATTTTACATCATCTGTGGACACACAAAGATGCCATTGTTTCAGGGGTATCCCTGAGTCAGCGTCTTGGTATCTCCCGGGTGGGGGTATGGAAACACCTCCAGCAGCTCAAGGCCGCCGGATATAACATTGAATCCACTCCCAGGGGCTACCGCCTTATGCAGTGCGAAAATCTCTTACATCCTTTCTGCTTTCCCGGCAGGGAAAATCTCATTCATTTTTTTCCCCAGGTGACAAGCACCATGGATACAGCCAGGGAACTTGCCAGGTCCGGGGCCGCCCATTTAAGTGTGGTGGTGACAGATGAACAGACCCGAGGGAGGGGAAGGCTGAACCGTACCTGGTTTTCCCGTCCGGGGGGCTTATGGATGACCCTTATTTTAAAACCCGATCTCCCGCCGCCCCTGGCTTTCAAGGTAAACTTTGTCGCCTCTTTTTCCATGGCCACCACCCTGAACCGGCGATATGGCACGGAAATCCGGGTAAAATGGCCCAATGATCTGCTGGCGGGGGAGCTTAAATTGGCGGGATTTCTGTCGGAGATGGAGACCCGGGGGGACATGATCTCCTTTGTGAACATCGGCATGGGCGTCAATCTCAACAATGATCCCCCTCCGGAGGAAAAAAGAGCTGTCTCCCTGAAGATGCTCCTGGGGCGCCCGGTTTCCCGCAGCAGTATTTTAACGGCCTTTCTGGATGAATTTGAACAAAACATGCACGACATTGCCACCAGAGATGTCATTGGCCCATGGAAAACCATCACATCAACCATCGGCAAAACCGTGACCATTGAAACCCGGGGAGAGATCAGCCGGGGGGTGGCCCTGGACGTGGATAACGCCGGTGCCCTCATCCTTTCCCAGCCGGACGGCACCCAGAAAAAAATTATTTATGGCGATTGCTTCCATCAACCAGAGGATTCCCCATCATGAACACATCAAACACCCTAAAAATGACCATATACACCGCCCTTTTTGCAGCCCTCATCGCCGCCGGGGCCTTTATTGCCATCCCCATCGGACCGGTACCCATTGTGCTGCAGAACATGTTTGTTCTCATGGCGGCCCTGGTTCTGGGTCCCCGGTGGGGTCTTTGCGCCATTTTGCTCTATCTTTTCATGGGGGCCTGTGGATTTCCGGTGTTTTCCGGAGGCACCGGGGGCATGGGCCGCCTGTTCGGTCCCACCGGGGGGTATCTATTAGGCTACATTCCCGCTGTGGCTGTCACCGCTCTTCTGACAAAAGCCCTGGGGTACCGCTTCTTAACAGATGCCCTGGCCATGGCTGCAGGCTCTGTCATCGTATATGGAACCGGGGTGCCCTGGCTGAAATTTGCCACGGGTATGCCCTGGGATAAAGCCCTGGCCCTGGGTCTTGTTCCCTTTATCATCGGGGATGTCATTAAAATTGCCGCAGGCACCTGGGCTGCCCGAGTAATGCGAAGGACCATGGATAAAAAATGAAACAAGCTCCCATCCTGGTGGTGGAAAATATTTCCCACACATACCACAACGGCGCGTCGGCCCTTAAAAATATCTCTTTTGGTGTTTATAAAGGCGACTTCATCCTTATAGCCGGCAGAAACGGCTCCGGTAAATCCACCCTTTTCAGGCACCTCAACGGTCTGCAGGCCCCCACCAACGGCAGGATATACCTCCATGGCAAGCCCCTTGATGAACACAAACAAACGGCCCTGACCACAGTGGGACTCATCTTCCAGGACGCCGACATCCAGATTGTGGGGGAAACGGTGTGGGATGATGTGATTTTCGGGCCCTGCAATCTTAAGTTATCCCCTGACGACATCCATGACCGGGGCATTGCGGCCTTGTCGGCCATGAATCTTTTGCATCTCAAAGACAGGGACCCGTCCACCCTGTCCGGGGGAGAAAAACGAAAGCTGGCCATTGCCGGAGTGCTGGCCATGAAACCCGAAATTCTGGTGTTTGATGAGCCCTTTTCCAACCTGGATTACCCAGGTACCCGGGATCTGATTCATTCGGTGGTGTCGCTTCACCGGGCCGGACACACCATTATTTTGTCCACCCATGATCTTGAAAAAATTTTCTTTTATGCCACAAGGATGATCCTTCTGTCCCGGGGTACCCTGGTTCACGATGATACCCCACTGAAGCTGTTAAAATATCTGGAAAACCTTGGTATCCGAGAACCCTGTGCCTCCCGCCTGGGCATGACCATTCCCGCCTGGGACGCTGGCACATCCCCCTGTATCCCGCCTTGTGAAACCACAAGTTCCGGGGCCATGAAGACAGGCACCCATGGCATTTGTGTCCCCCCCAAAAAACAATTTCGCTCTCCGGCAGATTCCAGTGAAAAGACAATCGTCCCGGAGGTTCACCATGTATAGTCCCAATGCCTTTGCCCACCATACCGGTACATCCCTTCTTCATACGCTGGATGTCCGGTGCAAGCTGGGCTGCATGGTGCTGGTGAGTCTTTCCCTGTTAAAGGCAGAACTGCCTGCCCTGTCAGGGCTTTCGTTACTTCTTTTGCTTCTGATGATCCATAGTGGACTTCATCCCTTGAAGGTGCTTAAAAATCTCCGCTATTTTCTGGTACTGCTGGTGTTTGTCTTTATCTCACGGGCCATAACCACGGCGGGAATCCCTGTCTGGTCTTTCATGGGAATGGCAATCACCGGTGCGGGTCTTGTTGAGGGCGGCATGGTGGTGTGGCGTTTTTTTCTGCTGATGATTACAGGCATTCTCTTCACCGTCACCACCCGGCCCTCCCATGTCAAAGCAGCGGTTCAGTGGTTTCTGGCGCCTGTCCCCTTTGTTCCGGAAAAACGGGCAGGGGTGATGGTGAGCCTATTTTTAAAATTCCTGCCACTGATGATACATCAGGCCCATCAGGTGTCCATGGCCCAACGATCCCGGTGCGGGCATCTGGAAAGAAATCCCATAAAACGGATAAAACGATTGGCCATGCCCCTGTTGAAAACCATGGTGCGATCCGCCGACGACCTGGCCCTTGGCATGACGGCCCGGGGCTACACAGAGGATCGCACCGACCTTTCCCCTCAAGCATCAGGCAAAGAACTTCCAGTGCTGGTTGTATGTGTTTTGGTTTTCATTTTTACTCTCTCCGGGTAAATACTCGGCCAGCACCCCATATTCACCTATTTTGGCACACTTCAGCACCTACCAGCTGAGAAAGTCCAAAACATGCTGATGCTCAATGCCATCTGTGTCTCCTTGTGCACACTCGTCCATGGAAAACCCTATCTTTTTGTGATTATCTGAAATTTTTAACAGATTTCCGAATTTTCTCTCTCTGGTTTCCTGGGAGGGCAAAATATATGCGACCTGAACATAGAGTGTCTCCCCGATTTTCTAGACGACAAAATCGATTTCCAGTTTTTTGTATTTGCCGACATAAACCGTGTATCTCTTTATCCTTAAGGGCTTGTACACGCTACGAATATAATTTTCAAGCAAACAGGGTCAACCTTATCTCATAATGTTTTATCCACCACCAAGTGCAGCTGTTCTTCCTGAAATTGAACAATATCCCCGGCAAAGATTTTTTTTCGTTTCCGGGTCTCCACCTCTCCATTCACCATCACCAACCCTTCGGTGATCACATACTTTGCCTCCCCCCCGCTCAACACAAGGTTTTCAAACTTGAGAATTTTATAGAGTTCCACCGGTTCCTGATTCAAAACAACATCTCTTGGTTTCATTTTATTATTCATATTCCTTTTTTATTTCGTCTCTAATATCAATTATGTAGGAATTGATCATACCCCCCGGGGGGGTACCACCACCTGATAGCGTTTCATCTGATTCCAGACACTGGTGCGGGAAATACCCAATAATTTTGCAGTTTCTGTTCGATTTCCCCCGGTGCTTTCAAGGGCATGGACCAGACGTTGACGCTTGATTGAATCAAGATCCCTCCCTTCCAAGGATACAAATGAAGCATGGAAAGGCGTTTCACCTTCAGTGACAACAATATGCCGGGGCAGATGCTCCGGCTGAATCGTCCCCTCCCGACAGGTGACAAAGGCATATTCAAAGGCACTTTTCAACTCCCGGACATTGCCGGGCCATGCATAGGTACCAAGACATTCAAAGGCCCCGGGGGAAATACCCCGCACCTCATCCCTGCCGCTTTTCAATCGAATTCGCCGGAAAAAGCATTCCGCCAGCAACGGAATATCCTCCCGCCGCTCCCGCAGAGGAGGCAGGCAGATGGGAATGACATTGATACGGTAATAGAAATCTTCCCGGAGCTGCCCTGCATCCACCAGTTGTTTTAAATCCCGGTTGGTTGCGGTGATGATTCTGGCGTGGATAGCCACCGGACGGTTATCCCCCACCTTTTCCACCACCCTCTCCTCCAGGACCCGCAAAAGTTTCACCTGGATGGCCGGAGAAAGATCCCCGATTTCATCCAGAAAAAGATCCCCCTCCCCGGCGGCTTCAAACTTGCCCATGCGATCCCGGTGGGCACCGGTGAAGGCCCCCCTGACATGACCGAACAGTTCACTTTCCAGAAGGGATTCATTCAGGGCAGAGCAATTCACCTTAATATATGGAGCCTTTTGTCGATCCCCCATTTCATGGATGGCATTGGCCACCATTTCCTTGCCAGTGCCGCTTTCTCCATAAACAATCACCGGGGCATCTGAACGGGCAGCATTGGCAACAAGATCAAATACCCGCTGCATGCCGGAAGAGATGCCGATCATGCCATGGAAGCTGTCCTTTAACGCCAGTTCCCTTCGAAACCCTTCGATCTGCCGGTCACGTTTAACAATCTGGGTAATATCGGTGAGGGTCTCAACAGCCCCTGTAACCCGGCCGTCGGGCTCCCTCAACACCGAGGCATTTTTCACCACATGAAGGGATCTGCCGTCTTTTGTCATTATTTTACACTGCTTGTGGTGAAGTTTTCCCTCCCGGAACAGAATACACCACTTTTGATGTTCCCCAAGTCTTGACACCCGGCAGACATTGCAGTTTAAAACCGTACAGGGTCTGTCGACGATATCCTGACTGGCATATCCGGTGATCTTCTCAAAGGCACGGTTGACAAACACAATCTTTCCCTGTGTGTCTACAATCATCACCCCATCCTGAATGGTCTTAACAACGGTCTCCCAGTATCTGTTCAATGTGTGTTCAGCCATGCACCATCCTTATGTTCACTATTTTAACAAAATCGTTCAGCTTCTTAACAGATTTAACTGAAGACTGGCAATGCAATTCACAAAAAAACGCTACTTTTCACATGGCGTTCACTCAACATGAAGCATCTCTGAGAACAACCATTTCATTGGGTTCCCAAGATCTTCCAGTTAATTCAGCAGGTAACAAAACCACCCCGGGTCAGGCGCAAATGGATGCGATCACCTGCCCTCAGATAAAAACAAAATTACCCGTCTAAAAAATCTCAACGCATTTTAAACAGGTATCAATATTGCTTATATCCTCTACTTTGGTGGCATTCCCCCCCCCGGTGGCGTAACGGCTCAAGGGGTTTATCAAACAAATTGCCACCATGGAATTACGCTGGTTGACAAAGTCCCTGAAATTATATATTGATTTCTGATGAACATATTGTAATTACAGAAACTTTCAACCCATCATCATCCGCTTGGCAAACTGCTTAAAGGGGTGAACAGGAGTGTAAAATGACTGATAACGTATTGATTGTACTATCGTGCGGCACCGACAATCCCAACAGAAGCACCCGGGCCTTTCACCTGGCCACCATTGCCCAGAAGCAGGGAAAAAATGTCACCATCTTCCTTTTGGACGAAGGCGTATACCTTGCACGGGAAGGCGCACTGGATAATCTGAAGGCCGCTACCGGCGATGTAGCTGATGATCTGCTGGCACATCTCCAGGCCCATGAGGTACCCATTCTTGCCTGTATCCCCTGTGCAAAGGCCCGTTTTATAAAGGAAGAAGATCTGGCCGACGGGTTTCGCATGGCCACGGCAGTGGAACTGATTGAACTGTCCTGCAATGCGACGGTGATCAGCCTTTAAAACAGAAATTAACAGCTTTACGTTTATTAAATTCCAAGCAACTTCGATCCCCCGGTTAGTTGGCTGTCCAGGATCTGTTTCAGGGTATCACCCCCTGGTACCTCCCAGAAACCCGTCAATCCGGAAAAATCGAATCATAGATCATTCCGATTTCCAGATAATACCCATCTGAAAACCGGACAAATGCATTAAGGAGAGAACGATGTCCAAAAAAGTACTGATTATCGGCGCTGTGGCACTGGGTCCCAAGGTGGCCTGCAGGCTGCGGCGCATTAACCCGGATGTTGAAATCACCATGATTGACAGAGATGAACTCATCTCCTATGGCGGATGCGGGATACCCTATTATGTGGGGGGGGATGTGGCCGACATCGAAGGGCTTCGTTCCACCATTGCCCATGCCATCAGGGATGAGGCATTTTTCAAGGCCACCAAAGGAGCTGATGTGCTCACCGGCGTGGAGGCCATTGCCATCAAACGGAAAGAAAAAAAAGTAGTAGTGCGTCATCTTAAGGAAGACCGGGAGGAAGAACTCTCCTATGACCAGCTGGTCATTGCCACCGGTGCCACCCCCATGCGTCCCCCCATTCCCGGGGCCGATCTTCCCCAGGTCCATGTGGTGTCCAACCTGCACCATGCAAAACTTATTAAAGATGCCATCTCCAAGGGTGAGGTGGAAAACGCTGTGGTCATCGGTGCCGGAGCCATCGGTATTGAAATGGCAGAAGCCTTCACCGATCTCTGGGGCATTGATACCACCCTCATAGAAATGGCCGACCGAGTGCTGCCCCAGGCCCTGGGCAAGGACATGTCCAGAATTGCTGAAAAGAAACTTCGGGAACATGGGGTCAATCTTCTGTTGTCCCAGCGGGTCATGAAAATAAACGGAGATGCCGAAACCGGCATACAGTCCGTGGAAACCCAGGAACAGACCATCCCCTGTGACATGGTCATCCTGGCCGCCGGGGTTCGTCCCAACTCCCAGCTGGCCGCCGACGCAGATCTTGCCCTGGGTCGCTGCGGAGGCGTGCTGGTGAACCGACGCATGCAGACCTCGGACCCGAACATCTTCTCCGGTGGAGACTGTGCAGAATTTCCTAACCTCATCAGCGGCCAGGAAATCCTCATGCCCCTGGGTTCCCTTGCCAACCGCCAGGGCCGCATCATTGCCACCAATATAAATGGTGGTGCCGCGCAGTTCCCCGGCGCAGTGGGAGCCTTCTGCATTAAAATTTTTGACATGGGCATGGCCAAGGCAGGTCTCACCACAGACCAGGCAGCCATGGCCGGTTTTGATCCCGTGGATGTGGTGGTGGCCCAATCAGATCGGGCACACTTTTTCCCCGATGCCGATTTCATGTTCATGAAACTCATTGCCGACAGAAAAACCCGGAAAGTACTGGGGGTGGAAGCCGCAGGTCCCCAGGGGGATGCCGTAAAGGCAAGGGTGGACGCCGTGGCTCCCCTGCTGAAATTCGGTGTGGATGTGGATGAAATCTGTGGGCTCGAAGTCAGTTACGCCCCCCCCTATGCCTCGGCCATGGACATTGTCAACAATGCCGGTAATGCCCTTGACAACACCTTGAACGGCAGCCTGAAATCCATTGACACCTGGGAATTTCTTGAGAAATTCAAGAACGAAAAGGCCCGGGTGATTGACGTCAGAAGCACTGTTCAGGCGGCCCCTTTTGTGGAAAAATATGGGGATCAATGGATCAATATTCCCCAGGATGAGTTCAGAAAAAGGGTAAATGAAGTCCCCACGGATATGCCGGTTTATCTGCTGTGCGGCACCGGTCCCCGGTCCTATGAGTGCCAGGTGATTCTATCAGCCCACGGCATCACCAACACCTTTAATATCCAGGGTGGATATGGCATGATCCTTGCCATCCATGATGCCCTGGCCTGATCAGGCTTGACAATTTTATTTTCATGGCCATTTTCATATCAATGTTCTCTGGAGGACATTGGGAAAATGGCCGTGATTTACTCCCCTTGAACGGTTAAACCGTTATCGTCACTGAATGAGTCACCTCCAAAACCCCTTTTCCCCGCCTCCTTATCCTTATCCCCCCAAGGAGAGTGTTCATGCTTTTTAAATTATTTCTCGGTTTTACCCTGATCCCCATGATCGAACTTTATCTTTTAATACAGGTGGGCAGTGTCATCGGTGGGTTTAACACCATTGTCCTTGTCATCATCAGCGGATTTCTGGGGGCCTGGCTGGCCAGAATGGAAGGGATGAACACCCTGATGCGGGTGCGGACAAGCATGCAGCAGGGGATCATGCCCACAGAAGATCTGCTGGATGCCCTGATCATCTTTCTGGCCGGGGTGGTATTGATCACACCAGGGCTGCTCACCGATTCCATGGGTCTTTTGCTGTTATGGCCGGTAACCCGTAACCGCTTTAAACAACTCTTAAGAAGAAAATTTGATGAATGGACATCAAACAACACCATAGACATCACCCGATTCTGATTAAAGGAGATTCACATGTTTTTTTCACTCATTGAAAAGCGAAGAAGCATCCGGAAGTTCAAGCAGACACCTGTTGAAACAGAAAAAATAAACAAACTCATTGAGGCCGCCCTGAGACCCATGTCCGGACGGGCACGCAATCCCTGGCACTTTATTGTGGTGGATCAGCCGGATCTGATTCAAAAACTTTCCGCGGCCCGGCCCAGCGGTTCCACCTTTCTGAAAAACGCCCCCCTGGCCATTGTGGTACTTGCAGATCCTTCCAAAACCGATGTATGGGTGGAAGATGCGTCCGTTGCCACCACCTTTCTCCACCTGGCGGCTACGGACCTTGGCCTTGGCAGCTGCTGGATTCAGGTACGAAAAAGAGACCACGATGAGACCACCACTGCTGGGGCATATATCCGCAATCTTTTAAATGTACCGGAAAACTTTGAGGTGGAATCCATGCTTGCCGTTGGGTATGCCGATGAGGAAAAAGCCCCCCATCCCAAAGCATCGCTCCAACTGGATAAAATCAGCTTTAATACCTTCAGCTGATACGAATAACTTCCTGGAAGTTTTATATAAACGGGCATGTCCTGACGGACATGTGGGTTTTATATGAAAAGGTAACCTTCAAGTCTACCTCAGCAGAGCCCCTCCCCCGATGGGCAATAGGAACCGGACAATCGAACTGTCTACAGTTCCGGTCCGGGCCCATTGCCCGTCGGGAGAGGGGCGGCATAATGCCATTTTCTATATTCGTTGTGTCCGACAGGACATGTGGGTTTTAGATGAAACTCCGTACAACAGACTGGAATCGTAGAGGTTTCATTTTTCGTTGTGGCTGGTATTTACAGCCATGTGGGTTATATAAAAAACAATCTCACAGAGAACTACTTCAAAGCACTCATGCCCATTTCCCCGAGCCATGCCTTGGTACGTGCCAGCCCCTCCTCAATGGACACAAGGGGCTCATACCCCAGATCCCTTCGAGCCCGGGAAATGTCAAACCAGTGGGCGGTGGCAAGCTCCCGGGCGGCAAACCGGGTCATGGCAGGCTCTCCCTTTAATGGAAACACCCTGTAAAGAATCTCCAGGACAGCTCCGGCCCCATATGCCACCGGGGCGGCAACCCTACCCTTTACCGGGGGCAATCCGGCGGCGTCTAAAAAATGATCCACCATCTCCCACAGAGGAATGGGATTATCCTGGCTGATGAAATAAACATTCCCTGACAGGGACGCATCTTCTTTGAGACGATCCCCGGCCAGCACATGGGCATGGGCCGCGTTATCCACATAAATGGTATCCACAAGATTGAAGCCCGCTCCGATGCGCCGCAGTCGCTTTGCCCGGGAAACAATCCCCGGCAGCAGATGATTATCCCCGGGTCCCCAGATGAGATGGGGCCTTAGAATAATCACCCCAAGCCCGTCATCGGCCGCAGCCCGTACCTTTTGTTCTGCCAAGGCCTTGGTTGCCGGGTAAGGGGCATGGAAAGATTCAGGATAAGGTACCGATTCATCCACATTCTCCATGTCAGAACCGTCAAACACCACACTGGGCGAACTGGTGTACACCAGCCGGGGCACCCCGTTTTTCCGACAACCAGCAATGACATTTTCCGTTCCAATCACATTGGCCCGGTAGAAAGATTGATACGCGCCCCACACACCGGCCCGGGCCGCCACATGATACACCGCATCCATGCCTTCACAGGCGGCCATTACGGCCCCGGAATCACCTATATCTCCCTGGATCTGTCGGACCTGCCAGCCATCAAGCTCAGGATAAAATCCTCTTGAAAAGCTTGTAACCTCATCCCCCCGGGCCACAAGCTCTTTTACAATGGTTTTGCCAAGAAATCCGCCGCCTCCGGTCACAAGAATACGTTGTGCAGTAGAATGCATGGTATGCTGCCTCTCCTTTTGTTTTTACAGACTTAATTACAACATCTGCCAACCCGTTATCATTGCTGGGCCGGGTCTGACCCGATCTGGCTTTTCCCTTGATCCACAGACAAATTCTCATAACAAAAAAAATATTTCTTGACAAACAAATGATTATTATATAAAAGTTCATCCCGTTGAGCGGGAATAACTCAGTGGTAGAGTGCGACCTTGCCAAGGTCGAAGTCGCGGGTTCAAATCCCGTTTCCCGCTCCACTTTTTTTATCTTCCCTCCATCCCATTTCTTTGTTTTTTGCCACCTCATTTTTTATCTAAGCCATCATTTTTTATTCAGGCATAAAAACGTTATACCCATTATCAGGATTTCTGCCTTTCCCTTGTATTTATATCCCCCACCTGCTAAACATTCTCCATGAAATAAAAGTTGGACCTGATTCCCAAGGTCAATCATCTCAGGGCGGGTAACAGGACGGCTCCGGCATATATCTGTTGATTTTGTTCATCGTAAACCGCGATGTGTTGATCTCAGCGTGACAATAACATATGCCATGAAACTTGATATCCCCATGAAATCTTAAGAATGACCAACAGCGGAACCAGCTCCTGACAGTTCATTTATAAACGGGGGAAATCATATGTCGGTACACAGCTTTACAGTCTATGACGTCTTTAAAATGAATGCTACACGGTACCCAACAGCCATTGCCATTAAAGAAAAAAATCGGAGCCTGACATTTCAAGACCTGCTTAAACAGGTTCAGGCCCTGGAGCGGGGGCTTTTAAATCAGGGTATCCGAAAGGGTGACCGCATTGCCATTCTTTCCATGAACCACTTGGAATATCTGGTTCTAAACGGCGCAGCCGCAGCCATGGGGGCCATACTGGTGCCTCTAAATTGGCGCCTCTCCCTGGAGGAAATTGCCTACATCCTGGCCGATTCCGGGGCACAGCTGCTGTTTTATGATGATGCCTGCGAAAAACAGACAAATGACATTATAGATGAACGGCAGTTCAATGGCACACCGGTGTCCATATCCACCCCCCATGATGGCCGTCTGAGCTTCTCGGACCTGATATGCATCGCTGAAATTCCGGATCTTAGCCCCCCCCAGCCATCCCCTGACAGCCAGAGCATCTTCTGCCTTATATACACCGCCGCCGTGGATGGTTATCCCCGGGGGGCAGCCCTGTCCCATGAAAACATAATCATGAGCAACCTCCAGACAGCACTGACCATGGGACTCACAAGGGAAGATGTTTATCTTAACATGGTACCCCTTTTTCACATCACCGGTATCAATCTGTCCCTGTCCACCCTGCACATGGGGGGAAAAAATGTCATCATGGAAAAATTTAATGCCCCTGGTGCCATTGCCATGATCCGCCGGGAAGAGGTTACCCTCCTGGCAAGTTTCCCCCCCATCCTTTCCACTTTGCTTGAGCACATGGAAAAAGGAGATCTCTCATCCATCAGTCACGTCACCGGCATAGATTCACCGGAAAACATTGAGGCCTTTACCCGGAAAACCGGAGCAACCTTCTGGATTCTCTACGGACAGGGAGAAACATCGGGTTTTGTCACCCTGTCCAACCATGCTCTCATGCCAGGAGCTGCCGGCAGGCAATGCCCGGTTTCCGCACTTGCCATACTGGATGAAGATGATGATACTCCTGTTACCTGTGGCATATCCGGGGAAATAGGTGTCCGGGGGCCTGTAGTTTTCCAGGGATACTGGAAAAAAGAAGGTTCCCTTGATCTGTCAACCATGCGCAACGGCTGGCACCACACCGGTGACATGGGCAGAATTGACAAAAACGGATTTCTATGGTTTGAAGGCAGAAAGCCTGAAAAGGAACTTATTAAACCAGGCGGCGAAAATGTTTATCCCGCCGAGGTGGAACAGGCCATTCTGGCACATCCGGACATTGAGTCAGTGTGCGTCATCGGCGTACCAGACCCGAAGTTCGGCGAAGGCGTCAAAGCAGTGTGTGTAAAAAAAACCGGCTCTGATCTCAACGGCCCGGACCTGATTGCCTTTGTGGGGAATCGTATTGCCCGGTATAAAAAGCCGGGATATGTTGAGTTCATTGATGCCCTGCCGGAAAAACCCAATGGGACCATTGATCGTATCAAGGTCAAGGAACTCCATGGCAGTGCCTGAAAAAGCTCAACAGGTCCGGCCGGGAGAGACAAATGACTTTACATGCTTATACCCGGCTGATAATTTACTTCAACGTATAAAAATTGTCGTGGGGCGGACAGTATTTACCCGCCGCCCCACATGAAAAAAATATCTGGTTCTGACTGTCACCGCACCGGGGTGGTCCGGTTTAAATCAGACCATCCAAAAGGAAGAGGTCCCTTGGCCGGTATTCAAGAAATTCTAACCATCATCTTGCTCATTGCCTGCATTATTTTCCTTCCCCGCCTGTTCGGAGGCAACCGATCCGCCGTCGGGAAAAAAAACAGACGCATGGCCATTTCAGGAAAATTGCGCCTGGCCATTGTCCTGTCTGTGGTTTTTCCCCTGGCCGTGGCCATGTTTTTTCCCCCATGGCACCCGGAAACAGGTTTTGTTTTTTTTCCCGGGGCATTAATTTTGGTTGCCCTTTGCTGGGCCGGGGCATGGATTTTCCAGGGGTTCCATAAAAAATAAAGGTGATCCCATTTAAATTACAGGGCTTACCGACCGAAAACGCTCTTTAAAAGATCCGTAGTCTGCTTAACCGGGTTTTCCCGGATGGCGGCCTCTTCCTTGGCCATGTAATAAAAAATACCCGCCAGCCCCTTATCCAGCACATGCTGGGTGAGATCTGCTTTGACATCGGGAACAAAGGGAATGTCCTTATATTTACCCATGACCTGGTCATAGGCATTCACAGCCCCCACTTCTGCCAGGGTTGTATCCACAATGGGGCGCATCTCCTCGGCCAGGGGAATGGACATTTTGCCCTTAAAATACTGGGTTGCTGAATCATCCGGGCCTTCATAAATGGTTTTGACATCCTCAAAACTCATTTCCTTTATGGCGTTCAAAAACAATTGCTTTGCCTTGGGTGCCGAAGCCTCTGCGGCCCGGTTCAATTTCAATTCCAGATCATCTGCCATGCTGGAAAGCCCCACTGTGGCCAGCATGGATTTCACCTTCTGAAGGGGTCCGGGTAAGGGAATATGAATGGCCGCATCGGTGTTAAATCCGTCTGTGGTTCCCACCTGGTCCACCACCCCCTGGGACGCCATGGAAAGGGCCTGTTTAAATGCATCGGTAATCTGGGTCAGGCTGGGTCCATCTGTGGCAGTAGCATTGGCTTCTCCACCGTTTTTTCCGCCATCAAGGGTATTTAACAGGTCTGATCCTGTTTTCAACCAGGAGGTAGCGGCAAAAACCGAGCTGCCCCCAAACAAAAGCAAAACTGCTGCCATAAGAACAATACTTCCAGACCGAATTTTTTTTGCTGAATTTTTCATGGCCTGCTCCTTAATTTTTAAGATAAAAAAATTGACTTGCTGACAAGATGGGCCACCCGTGATAAATTATCAACCCTTTGGCCCACCAATTATGAGGTCTGGCAGATATTATGAACAAAGCCAGCCTTATTATTCTTCAAATGTAATGGTGGCATCCTTTGGCAATGCCAGCCCCACGCTTACCTCCAGGTTTTTTAGAACTCCGGAAATAACCGGACAGGAAACATGGGGAATAGTACCAAGGGCCACCTCAAATACCTTGGAATTCAAGGTACCGTTTTTTTTATCCTTGAACAATTCGCCCATCACATTAATTTCCTTGCCCCCCAGTACCTCATTTACCCGTTTCCAGTTGGGGCACTCACTTTCTATCTCAATGACGGCTTTATACCCCCCCTTATCCTCTCCCTGAACCAGGGTTGTAAAACCACAAATACCGGCAAATATTTTCACTTTTGTCATTTTATTTTTCTCCATATGTTAAATTCATCTTTTTGGGCTTGGTCACAGGCTAATCCCCATTGC
Organism: Desulfocicer niacini; assembly: GCF_054657595.1. Classification (NCBI taxonomy): domain Bacteria; kingdom Pseudomonadati; phylum Thermodesulfobacteriota; class Desulfobacteria; order Desulfobacterales; family Desulfobacteraceae; genus Desulfocicer; species Desulfocicer niacini. The sequence goes on along the minus strand of NZ_BAAHYK010000001.1, from coordinate 92,643 downwards.
CCCACCAAATGTGACGGGTGGCGCATGCTGAGACCAAGTCCATCTTTTTATTCCACCTGAACTCCCATGGCAAAGGCGTTAAAGCGTTCTGCCTCAACCTCGTTGCCAAGTTGGGCATAAATGTGACTTACATTTTCATAGTACCTTGCCTGATTATCGGGGTCTTCCACCACCAGATCAAGGTAAACATCAATAATCTGGGATGTCATAACCCCGGAGGCAAATCCCGCATGGGCAAACCTACGTCTCAGGTCCACATCTGGTTTCTGTCCACATTCGGTACAGGTGGCCATGAGCCCTGAGTACAATTGAAAGGCTTCATCAAAATGCCCCATGGAGTCTTTGATTCCTGCCAGGGCTCGGACAATGGATGCTTGCATGCCATTTTGCTCCAGTTTTTTCCGGTACAGATCAACGGCCTTATGAAACTTGTCTTCTCGGCACCAGGTTTCCCCCTTCAACAGTACCATTGGTGCCTCCTGTCCCATGGATGCCGGGCAATTATCCAGAACATGGTGGGCCAGATCAAAGGCCTTTTTCATCCACAGCACTTCGCACAACACCTGATACCCTCGCAGTGACCCGGGAAAATACTCCAGAAAATCCGTCAAAAGGTCTTGAGCCCTGTCAAGTTCCCCCAGATTAAGAAAGACAGTGGCAAGTTCCAGGCCGATATAATTATCAGGGGAAGCTTGCTCATCATGGGCCTGTTCCAGTGCCCGGGCCGCTGTATGAAAATCACCACAATTAAGGGCCACAAACCCATGGATAAAATTTGGGCCATATTTTTCATAGGCTTCCTGCTCTTCCCGGGAAAGGGTATTGATGAGCACCTCAAAGGTTTCAATATCCTCCCCGCTGTCGGGTTCATGGGCCGGAGGCAACAAATGAGAATCTTCATTGCAGAGATCGTCTTGTTTTCCATGTATTTTCCCAGCGTCATTTTCAACGGATGGATGACAATGGGTCAAGGCCACCTCAATTTCCTGTCTCAGATCCTGACTCACCGCCAATTCAAGGGCCAGGCTCAGTCTATCCAGGGCATCTTCATGACACCCGGCTTCCAGCAGATCCATACCCTTTTCCAGGTGCTGACGGGCCAGGGTCTCGCAGCTTTGACTGATCTTCGTGTCAATCTGTGTCAGAAATTCCCGGGCCTGTGCCGGTTTTTTTGCATGGCGCGCTTTCGCCTTTTCATACTCAATTTTTGCAAGACCGCACTGCCCCTTATCAAATAAAAGGTCACCCTTTTCCATTAGTGATTCGGGGGTTTTACCCGATAAAAAACTGAAAAAACCCATCCTGTTTCTCCATTTTTGCGGAACTACTTTTCCACGTCATGTATTTATCATCAACCATTTAGTCCCATGCCGGGCTGGGCCCTAACGTAAAAAGGAACTGATCCTTGAGTAACAGTCTGTCATGAATTTGTAAAGCATCAAAAGGGGTTAAAAAGGCCAGAAAAAGGGAATGAAAATCGTGGAGGCCACAATGACAAGAAGGTTCAGGGGAATACCCAATTTAAGAAAATCGCTGAAGCGATATCCCCCCGGCCCATAAACCAGCAGGTTGGTCTGGTAGCCCACCGGAGAGGCAAAGCAGGCACTGGCACCGAAACACACCCCGATGATAAAGGGCTTCGGGTCGATACCAAGCCCCTGGGCCGCAGAAACAGCAATGGGAAACAAGAGCACAGCGGTGGCATTATTACTCAAAATCTGGGTGCAGATGCTGGTCAGGACAATGATGCCACCCAGGATAATACCCGGCGAATATCCATGGAACAGATCCAGAAAAGCACGGGCATAAAGGACGCTGGTGCCTGTTTTTTCCATGGCAACGCCAAGGGCTATGGTACCTGCAATGAGCAGCAGCACATCCCCCTGCAGGGCCCGATAGGCATCCCGCATCTGAAGACATCCGGTTACGATCATTAAAAACGCCGCGGCCAGGGCACACACCAGAATATCGGCAAGGCCCAGGGTGGCTGTCACCACCATGGATACAAAAATAAGAAGAGATATCCAGGATTTTCGTTTCAGAACAATTTCTTCGTAGACATCTTCAATGATGATATAGTCCTTACTGTTTCTGAGGGCCGCAAGTTTGCTGGCATAACACCACACCAGAAGAATATCCCCATTTTTCAACCGCACATCATGCACCTGACGTTCGTTGAAATGCAGATTACTTCTTTTGACGGCAATGAAATTCACCTGGGGATCCTGCAAAATTTCGGTCTCTTCAATCCGGTCTCCCACCATGCTTGATCCCGGTGTGACGATGAGTTCCACCACCACCGGTTCCTCCTTTCCCACATCAAAGGACAGACCTGTCTCAGAATTTGGCAGCACAACATCCTCATGGTTGAGTACCTCCACCAGATCATTGACATCACCCTTTACCAGCACCCGATCCCCTCCCGCCACGGTGACCTCATTTCTAGGCAGATGGAAAATATGGGAATAACGAATGAGTTCAAGCATTTCCAAATCAGCATAACGGCCATTGAACAACCGGGAAACCGGCCGTCCGATAAGATCACTGTTGGGAGGAATTTTTATTTCCGTGAGATATTTGCGGTTCTCATCGTCCTTGAGCTGGCAGATGGGATTCAATGACGAGGGCATTATGTAGGGAGATATAAAAAAAAGCATCACCATGCCCACAAGGGCAATGGGTATGCCAAGCCGGGACAATTCAAACATTCCCAACGATCCTTGGCCGGACAAGGCACTCAGATCACTTATGATAATATTGGTGGAAGTGCCGATGAGGGTACAGGTACCGGCAAGGATGGAGGCATAGGAAATGGGAATCAAAAATTTGGAGGGGCTCAGATCAAATTCGCAGCACATGGCCATGACCACGGGAATAAATAGCACCACCACCGGGGTGTTATTAATAAAAGCAGATGCCACGGCCACGGTGAAGAGGATAACTGCAAGGGCCACACTCAATCGTCCCCTGGCCACCTGGATGATGCGTCGCCCGATGAACTCCACCGCCCCGGTTCGCATCATGCCTTGGCTAATGACAAACATGGCGCCCACGGTGATCACCGCAGGATTGGAAAACCCCATGATGGACTCCCTGGGGGTTAAAATACCGGTGAGCACCAGAAACACGATGATACCGATGCCGGTAAGATCCACGGATATTTTTTCCGTCACAAGAAAAATAAGGGTCAACAACAATATCAGGGTGGTTATCCATATTTCCATATGCGCTCCTTTGGAAAGAATCCAGCAAGAAAGCGACAAGGGGCACCGGGCAGAAGAGCCCCCCATGGACCCCATGACGACAAAGAGAAACAAGGCCCGACGAGATATAACCGGGCCCCTGATCACAATTTTGACATCATACCCCTACTGATATATATTTTCAATCTTCTCCTGATAATTATCCATAATTACATTCTTTTTTACCTTGAAGGTGGGGGTCATCATTTTATTTTCAATGGTGAACTCAGGTACAATAATGACTTTTTTCAAGGTTTCAAACGATGGCAAATCTTTATTTTTAAGGGCCACCTCTTCATCAATCAGCTGGACGACGTCGTCATGGTAAAGCAGCTCTTCGCTGTCCCCATAGGTAATGCCCTTTTCTGCGGCATAGGCTTTGATATTATCCTCATCCAGGGTGACAATGGCACTTAGAAATTTTCTCTGATCCCCCACAACGCACACCTGATTGATATACTTGGATGTGCTCATGAGTCCCTCAATGGCGGAGGGTGCTACATTTTTACCACCGGAGGTGATGATGATCTCTTTTTTCCGACCGGTAATCTTCAAGACGTTGCCCTCCAGGATCTCACCGATATCCCCGCTTCTGAGCCATCCATCCTCGGTGAAATTGTCCCGGGTCTCTTCGGGCATCTTATAGTAACCCTTCATCACGTTTCGGCCCTTGAACAGCACCTCACCGTCGTCGGCAATTTTATGAAACAGGCCTGCTCCCGGAGGTCCAACCACACCGAAATTATAATTATCATATCGGTTCAGGTTACTAAAACTTGTATTTTCAGTCATGCCAAGGCCCTCCAGAATCAAAAGACCGGCAGCATGAAAAAACCGTGCAATATCGGGATTCAAAGGTGCTCCTCCACTGATACACCATTTTACGTTACCTCCCAAGGCCTCATGGATTTTTGAAAAAACAAGCTTTGAGGCAATGGAATATTGTAACCGGATCATCAGCGGAATGGATTCATGGGCCACCTTGAATTGACTCACTTTACTGCCCACTGCCAGAGACCAGTTAAATAATTTTTCCGCCATTCCCCCTTTTGCCTGAACCCCGGAGATCACCCGGGTATGAATCTTTTCAAACACCCGTGGTACACTGATAAACCAATGGGGAGCGGCCAGCTTAAAATCATCCATCAGGGTATCAATACTCCTGGCAAAAGTGGTACGATTACCTATCAAAACGGCACCATAACTGCAGGTTCTGGCAAACACATGGGCCAGGGGCAAAAAGAGAAAAGTCTCTTCTCCTTCATTGAAATTACCGCTGTGAAGCACCGACTGGGCAGTGGAAGTAATGTTGTCATGGGTAAGCATCACCCCCTTGGGAACCCCCGTGGTACCAGATGTGTAGACAATCCCCGCAAGATCGTCGACGGTGACTTCTGCGGTTCGTTGCCCAAACAAATCGTCCGGGATGCTTTTCCCAAGTTCCAGAAAATCCTCATAGGAAATAACCCAGTCGTTTTCCGGCATATCTCCCTTGAACATGATCACCTTTCTGACATTGGGAATATCTGCTCTGATTTCCAGGAGCTTTGCCAGCTGTTTTTCATTTTCAGCAAACACCAGCACAGCATCGCAATGCTCAATAATATAGCGACAATCCTTGGGAAGATTGGACTGATAGATGCCCACGGTTGCAGCGCCGATACTCATATTGGCCATGTCTGTCAACACCCAGCGGTAACTGGTATAACTTAAGATGTTAACTTTATCTCCTGTCTTAACCCCCAGGGCCATAAGGCTTTTTGCCGCCGCCTTCACTTCCTGATAAAACTCAGCCCAGGTCACAGAATCAGGCACACCTTTCTCATCAAACCAGCGATATGCCCCCTGGGTAGCATGTTTATCCACTGTTTCACAAAGCATTTGATGAACCCCGCGATAATCCCTGAACTGCATAAGACCTCCTGCGACAGATACTGCATTAAAATAACATGGGAACAAATTCTCCGCTATTCAATGAATCTCCCCCCCCCGGCGATAAAATTTCGGCTTAAGCACACATATTGTGTCGACCAGCAAGGTTAACTTCAACCCTTCATTCCACATCGGCCCATCCTGCTCTCCCCTCTTCCCACTGGCCAGTATCATTATCAATCTTTGAATTTGCGAATCATAGAACGTCAAAATCTTTTGATAAACGTTGTTTTTTTAAAAAAACAGCTCCCCTTTAATAATTTCAATTCATCAAGTCAAGTAAAAAATGGATTTCATTACAAAATATGGAATTTTCAGGAAAAAGGAAATACCCGGTGGTATAGATTATCTAGCCAAGTTCACCAGCCTTCTGCCAGCTTGGGGAGACGTCAGGCCACCATTGTCTCAAAAAAGATTGGATCACAATAAGATTAACTTTGGAAAGGGGACAGGGCTAACCTGTGATTAAGCATCGAACCGAAAAAATGGGAATGCGCCCACGCCAACTGTGGCGAATGGCCCATGTTGTGAGCAAGCCCCTTGTAAGCGCATGCTTCTCGCAAAAGAGAATGCAAAAACACCCATAAGAGATGGCCAGTATTGCGGGCCAGCCCATAATTTAATTGCTTGATTATTGTGGGCAAATCAAATACTCAAATAAAGCCAATGGAAAAGATCAGGATCCCGCGTTGATCATTAACTCCCCTTGCTCCAACAAATGTGACGGATGAATCATGCTGTTGGACAGGCCCCAATCGTCAAATGCGGGCAGTTCTAAAACCAAGTCATACCCTCTTTTAAAAGTATGCAGGAGTATCGGATGTCAAATCATATTATACTTGCAGCCACCGCCGCTATGGGCGGAATCATGGTAACATTGCAGGCTCAGCTAATGGGAATCATGGATAAACAGATGGGCACTCTGGAAAGCATCTTCATCACCTATGGCATGGGGGGGCTCATCATCGGTGGAACCATGCTGTTCTGCCGGGGGGGAAATCTTGGGATTTACCCCTCTCTGCCCTGGTATACGCTGCTGTCCGGTATCATGGGATTAATTATTGTGGGCAGCATAGGGTACACATCCCCCCGTCTGGGACTGGTGCCCGCCCTAACCATTCTTGTGGCGGCTCAGTTTGGTGCGGCGGCTCTGGTGGATCATTTCGGTCTGATGGGCGCCCTTGTCCGACCCATCACCCTGGTCCGTGGATCAGGTATGCTGACCATGCTTGTGGGTATATGGCTGACCCTACGCTGATGCCCGAAAAATCCCATAAATTCTGACAGGATTTTTGACTGCCTGTCCCGGAGATTTCCGGAAAACTGAATCCCAGGTTTGAACAATGGGATAAAAAATGCCATAATATGTCCCTTCTAAGGGGTCAGATTCTATTTATTCACCATTTGTCAAGCCCAGGTTGCGGTTTCCCATGGATGCCGTCCTAGGTAAACGGTAAATTTTAAAAACCTGACATCCTTGAATAATTTGTTTACAAAATAGCAAATATTCGGCTTGGCCATGTAAATGTTTGGCCAGTGCCTCATATTTACACAAGATAAGCCACTTGTATTCCTTGGTAGAAAAATATGATCCGGCTTTAATTATTGCACCTCAACGAAACACAGGTAATTTCATATGGAAAAAGACATCGCACAACCCTATGACAAATATATAAGAGCTCTCATGGACATAAGTACGGCCATCACCTCGGACCTCTATCTTGAGGATATCCTCAAATTAACGGTGATGGTAACCGCAAAGGTGACAGGGGTTGAAATCTGTTCACTCTGGCTTGTGGATGATACCTGTACCCCCCCCCGGATTGGTCTGAAAGCCACCCAGGCCTTTGACAGAGACTATATCAAAGATAGATCCCTGAAAATGAATGAAGGGGTGGTGGGTGCAGTGGTTAGCGGAAAAAAACCCATCATCATCGACAACGTCCTTGAAGATCATCGATTTAAAGAAAAAGAAATGGCACAGAAACTGGGGCTGATTTCCATGGTGAGTGTCCCCCTCCAGGTACTGGACGATCGTATCATCGGGGCATTGAACTGCTTTACCGCCATCCCCCATTCATTTTCTGAAACAGAGGTCAACCTTATCAGAACCGTTGCCAACCAGGCGGCCATTGCTATTTTAAATACAGAGCTGATGGTCAAAACCCAGGTCATTCAGGAAGAGCTTGAAACCCGTAAATTGGTGGAACGAGCCAAGGAGGTGCTGATGCTGCGTCAGAAGAAAACCGGCGAAGCAGCCTATCAGTGGATACGAAAACGCAGCATGAATACCCGAAAATCCATGCGATGTGTGGCCGAAGCCATTTTATTATCCGAAGAACTGACCCAGGAATTAAACCTGTCGGAATAATCAATGGACTTTTTGACATCCTTCACTCCTGAGTTATACTTTCTGGAGCAATGACCTCATTTTGAAAATAAGCTGCTAAAAAAGTGTAACTCGATGATCATTTTTTTATATTGAACTATAATGGGGATGAGTCAGGGGGAGGCTTGTGTTATGGGCATTATCGGTGACCTTTTAGGTTCACCCCGGTTTTGACCAATAAGGTCAATAAAAAAAACCGATCCCGTTCTCGCATAATAGGCAGAAAAAATTTGAACATCTAGGGCAAACTGCTTTTGAGCGAACATGAAGGATAATGGACTTTTTTTAATAAAAAAAAATCCCCGGACATAACCCTGTCCGGGGATTTTAATTCAGCAAGTCACCAAGATGACTTTAAAGGCCGGGTAAAACGGCTGACTACAAAACTGTTACGTTAGTTGCAGCGGGGCCTTTCTGTCCTTCCTCAATGTCAAAGGACACTCGATCCCCCTCATTCAGGGATTTGAAACCCGTTGCGTTAATTCCGGTGTGATGTACGAACACATCTTTTCCGTTTTCTTGTTCAATAAAACCAAAACCCTTAGAGTCGTTAAACCATTTTACGATACCATTAGCCATATTGGCAATCTCCTGAAAAAAAATAAAAAATAATGCCAGTCCCTGACTGTAATATATAACCTTTTTTTTATGATATATACTGATTGAAAGGAACCTGTGCGCCTCCATATATTAGCGCAGTTTTATGTATTATAGAGAAAAGGAATTAAAAGTCAAGCCTTGATTGGTATTTTTTTTAACTTTTTTTTCTAAGATCCGGGGAAAAAGAAAAAACCGTTTTTTGTTCTTCACAATGTATCAATAAGGCCTTGAAACAACAGTTTTTTTCCAGCATGCTTTCAGAGTCAGGTATGCCATAAAAAAAGGCCCGGCTGCCGACAATAATCAAATCACTGACCAGGGTGGCGGTAAGAGTCAAGGGACTGTCCATGGTAAAACCAGGTGTATGCCAGGCTGTCATGTTAAAAACATCCGCCATGCCGATGTTTTCTCCGTATGGGTGGGCTGCATCTGCCCTGCACTTTTTTCCTTTGCCCCTTGCCTTCCCACGTGACCACCGGGACATATTCAGCAAGAAAGTCTTGGTCTGAAGAGAAATCACATAATCCAGGTAAAATTCCTGGATGGGTACAGGGGTTCCCAGGGATAATTTGTCTTTTTAATGCAATCCAGGTAGGTCTGACGCAAGAAATCAATAAACTTCCAGGGATCATAGGGAGCATCGTAAAGTTGCTGTTTTTATCCGCTGCACCGCCGTTAAAATCCGACTTTTTCTGCTTCTGATGGAGATCCCTCTGGTAGGGCTGGACAATATGTTTTAATTCATCTTGAATATCATCAAGAAATGCGCATCCTTCATTTTTGCTTTACAGTTTCACGAGTTGAAGGCCCCCTTTGGCGGTGATCTTCTTTAAAAAACTGTAAACTACTTTTGATTTGATATGAAGGATGCCAAGAAATGCACTGTTTTCTGACATATGACCACTCCGCTTGCGCCCATCCATGTTATTTTCAGGGCATGGCTTCAATATTCAAGTGTAAACTGGCAAATGAAACTTGCCCTCAATCCCCCACAGATGGCGCATCCGTGTCCAATAATTTTAATCGGGGATCATCCTTACTAATAAGGGTGCATGTCTGTGAATCAGGATCAAACACAATCACCACTTTCCCCGATTTCAGGTGGCCCAGTGCTTGGGCAAGCCTTGTCTTCAACGGCACTTCAACTTCCCCATAATCGGTTCCATCCCGGGTGAGGAATTCTTCAATAACCCCCTGGAGTGCTTCGGGACTCAATTGATCATGGGGGATTTTAACTGCATTCATTTTTCTTCAGCTCCTTTTTTCCGGCTGATTTCTGATATAAGTCATTTGAGCCTGGTCATAACACCGGCCAGACATCATCATTTGACAGGCCAACGAGCTCAGGCTATGTGGTCCTTAGAATCTGTATTTTTTATCAGGCTCTAGGATTTTGCCAACCGCCTGTGTTTACAGGTAACTTTAAAAAAAGCGCTAATAACGAAAGCCTACCCCCTCCCCAGGTGGCCCACCTTATGGCCATGCCCCAATTATAACAACAGCCCTTTTTTTAATGCAGAAAGTTTTTTCCCCGCAGGACATTTCTTGATGCGGATTTCAAGTTTAAGAGCCTCACTTTTTGTCATTTCTCCTGTATTCCCCACCAGCACCACCGGCCGTCTTCCCCGGGTGTACTTTGCCCCTTTACCCGCATTGTGAGCATCAATTCTTGCATTAAGGTCATTGGTGACACCGCAATACAGAGACTGATCCGCACATTTTACCAGATAGACTTGCCAGTTTTTCAACGATTCTCTCCATATTCTTTTATACTCTACAAATACGTGAGATCCGGAGCTACATGACGGCTTTTCAACCCTTCATCAATCAATCCAAGCAACTTTTCCTTTTCACCCGGGAATTGATACCCCTCATACCCATGGGACAGCAAAATCCGGCCGGAAGGACTCAGCCAGTTATTCCCGGCATGGTCAAAACACACCCGGGAGGTCACATTAAGGGCCGTGATCATCTCTTTTAATTCCAGAAGCTGCTCATGGGGAGACAAGATATGCATCTCCCCTTTTTGAATCCAGTCGTGCATGGCCGTTCCCGGGACGGCCCGGAAGGGTCGGGAGCGAATATAATGGGGATTTATGGCAGACAGTACCCGGGCGGTGTTCCGGGCATGCCCTGTTGTCATTTCCCTGCCCCCAAGGCCGGGCATCCAGTACTCTGACACCTGAAAGCCTGCTTCCATGGCCTTTTTACCACCATCTATATGGCCCTGGGCCGTCACTCCTTTTTTGATCTTTGCCAACAAATCGTCGTCCCCGGATTCAAGCCCAAGATGCAGACGATCCAGACCGGATTTGCAGATGGCAACCAGATCTTCCCTGGATTTCTGGGCAAGGGTTCTGGACCGGGCATAGGTGGTCACCCTATCAATGGAGGGAAAAAGGGTTCTCAAATATTTCAGAGCCGCCATGAAATCTTGTGTCTTCATTATAATGCTGTTGCCGTCCTGTATAAAGGCAGTCTTCCCCCCTGCACACAACCAGTGAAAAAACATGGCAAAACCGTTGTGGTGATTTAGTTCTGGCACCTTGTCCATGAGAACCATGGCGGCATCCCGGGTGATCTCCCCCTTCTGACCCAGGTCCATGGAGATCGTTTTTAAATCCCGGGCCAGGGTTGCCATGGCATCCATATCAGACCTTAGCTCTACCAGGGATCTAAGTTGAAATTTTTCACCTTTATACATGCTGCAGAACGCGCAGTGGTTCCAAGGGCAGTTACGGGTGAATCGAAGCAGCAGGGATGAACTGCCCCCCTCGCTGGGGGGACGATAAACACCAGTTTCAAATTGATATCTTTCAATACTGTAATCCGCCATTATAAAGATTCCTTTAAATTAAAAATCACTAAAATCATCATCAGAAATAATATCATGGGGCATTATTTCCCTCTTACCGGTTCGCTGAAGCGACAAGGGGGGGTGCAAACTTGTTTTTCTCTTCATGGGAAGCGCATTGTGGTGTCCATTTTTTTTACCAGATAAAGGTTGCGCCGGCCTTTTTGTGGAAACTTTTTTTGCATTTCCATTGAGCAGGGCCACAAGTTCGATGACCATGTTTTTCATTGCATGGGCCTGACCGTTCATTTCTTCTGAAGCACTGGCTGATTCTTCGGCATTGGCGGCATTCTGCTGGATCACTTTATCCATCTGGGCCACCCCCTGATTTACCTGGCTGATGCCCTGGGCCTGTTCTCTGGAAGCTGCTGCAATTTCCGCCACCAGATGAACAACTTTTTCCGTGGATACATTCACATGGGAAAAAGCCTCGTTGGTGGTATTTACCAACTGGGAACCTTCTTTGACCTTCCGAGTGGTACCTTCAATGAGAGCTTCTGTGCTCTTGGCTGCTCTTGCGGCACGCAGGGCCAGATTTCTCACCTCATCTGCCACCACGGCAAAGCCTGCACCGGACTCACCTGCCCTGGCAGCTTCCACCGCGGCATTCAAGGCCAGAAGATTGGTCTGAAAGGCAATTTCATCAATGGTTTTTATGATTTTGGAGGTTTCTTCGCTGGCTTTTGAAATGTCTTCCATGGCATGGGTCAGTTTATCCATTGTTTCGCTGGCTTGCTCAATAATATGACTGTTCTCCTGCATCAGGGTATTGGCCTGACCGGCATTGTCGGCATTCTGACTGGTCATGGAAGACATTTCTTCAAGGGATGAAGCGGTTTCTTCAATGGCTGCAGCCTGTTGGGATGCCCCTTCTGCAAGGGTCTGACTGGATGTGGCCACTTCTATGGAAGCCGATGATACCTGGTCCGCTCCCTGATTAAGTCCTTCTGCGATGCGACTGATGGGATTCGCAATCCCCCGGGCAATGAAAAAAATAACCAGCATGATAACTACCATAAAAATGACATTAATGATAAGATTCATATTTCTCATTGCCTTGACACCGGCCAACACCTTGTCCATGGGGATACTGACACCAAGCGACCAGAAAAGATCACTTCTGCCCAGCTTGACAGGGACAAAAATAACAAATGATTCATCTCTGGTCACTTCGGATTTCTTCATTTCCGTTGTCTCCCGTCCCTGGCGAATGGCATCCATAACCGTGTTGGCTGGGTTAACCTCATCAATGGTTTTACCCACAAGGTCTTTTTTGGGATGGGTAACGAACGTGCCATTGTGGGACACAAGAAATACATACCCTGTTTCAAAGGGTTTTATGTCCTTGGCCATCTCTTCAAAATAGGCCATGCTGAAATCAAGCCCGACAACACCGATGCGCTTGTTCTTAAATGTGATAGGGGCACACACATCAATGGCCATAACCCCCTGGCTTGTCATGCAAGGATCTGTGACAAACTCCCTGCCGGTTTTCATGGGCTCATTGTACCAAGCGGAGGATTCATCGGGGGTGGCGGATGATGCCACTTTAATGGATCCTGTTATGCGGTTCCACCAGGGAAGATATCTCCCTTTTTCATTGTGACCCGGGGTGTTGACATACTCACTATCCATGCCATCTATGGCATTGGGCTCAAAACAGGCCCAGGTACCCATCCAGTCGGGATTATCCTTTAATACGTCCATTAAAATTGCATCAAACATTTTCCGATCAGGCTTTTCATCACTGGCTTTAATGGCGGCAAACGCACCGGCAATGGTTCTGGAAGCTGAAAGCGCCACATCCATTCTATTATTGACATCCGAGCTATATCTGTGGGCAATCTCTCTTGCTTTATCATAGGCTTCTTCTCTGGCCATCTGTCCGGCCCTGAGAGTAATCAGGGTGGTACTAACGGCAAAGGCAATGAAGACCACAGAAGAGATCAATAGAATCATTCTGGTTTTTAATTGAGTTTTTTTTAGCATGAATCATCCTTTCAGGGTATGGACAACAGCCAACACCCGGCATTAACTTTTGACGGTGGAATTTAAGGGCCTGATGACAAGCTCGGCCACTCTGGCATTGGGCCAGACTTGCTCTCAAGCTCGAATTTAAACCTAACTGCTCTGCCGTGTTTCAGTCGCTTGATAAAAAAACAAAAAAGCCCCAATGACATCCGTCAAAGGGGCTTTTTTTAAAACATATCCTGACCGAAATGGTCAACCCCGATTAAAAGATTGAACCATAACAGATGGGTATCTGCAGATATAACTAAATAACAGTTACATTACCTGCTGCGGGACCTTTCTGGCCCTGCTCAATGTCAAAGGACACTCGGTCCCCTTCATTCAAGGATTTAAAACCGGTTGCATTAATGCTTGAGTGATGAACGAAAAGATCCTCTCCGTTTTCCTGCTCAATAAAACCAAAACCCTTAGAATCGTTAAACCATTTTACTGTACCTGTAGCCATGTGACAATCTCCTTAAAACAAAAGTTTAAATGTTCCAAACTTTGAGGTAGTTGTCACACGAATGTGCTTTTCAGACAAATTATTTTTCCCCTAAGTGCGAAACTGATGGGCAATGCTTGACATAAGAACTGCCCTGATCTGAATACTTTACTTTAAATAGAATTTTTAAAGAAAGCAAATCTAATATATACAGCTTTGAATCCATGTCAACCCGATGGGAATCATCTGAAATTCAAAGCGTTATACGCTGCAACTAAATAACGGTTACATTTCCCGCTGCGGGACCTTTCTGGCCCTGCTCAATGTCAAAGGAGACGCGATCTCCTTCATTAAGGGATTTGAAACCCGTTGCGTTAATGCTTGAGTGGTGAACGAAAAGGTCTTGTCCGTCTTCCTGCTCGATAAAACCAAAACCCTTAGAATCGTTAAACCATTTTACTGTACCTGTAGCCATGTGACAATCTCCTGAAAAAAATAAAGTTTAAGTGTTTCAAACTTTGAGGTAGTTGTCACACCAAGGTGTTTATTCGACAAATTGTTCTTTCCCCTAAGTACGAAACAGGCAAATCTTAACCATTAAGACCGGCCTCATGTTAAAAAATAATAGATAGGGGAAATAAAAAACCCGAATTTATTATATGATGGCTCAACAAACTGTCCTGAAAAAGCCCGAATTTAAAATTTTTAAAATTTAAAAGAGGAAAATTTAAAGATAGTGAAAGTTGACCGGAAATAAAAAAAGGCCCCCCGAAGAATCCCCGGAGACCCTGTCTTTTTAAGTGAGAGATTACTCTCAGATTTAATTATGCAAGAATACAACTTTATTGAAGGATTGTCAATCATAAAAGATGGGGACCAATAAAATTATCCATACACACTAACGCAAGTCTGAGCCTTGACACAACATGGGCAACTCTAGGAAGGGATCAGCCTTGCGTTATTAAGTGAACCATGTTGTGATCATGCCCCTCAATCATAACCCGGCCAATGATGATTGCTGACCAATGTTATGAGCAATCCCGTAAAATTATTGACCAGCCATCCCCCTTTTGATATTTAGTCCTGCCTGGAGTTAATATAAATAAGGTGAAGCAATAAATCTAACACAAAAAGGAGGAAACGTGAAAAAGGCTGAACTCATTTCTCAGACAGCAAAAGCCACTGAAAAATATCTGGTGGAAACCATGAAGATAGATTCCAGGCTCTTGAATGATTTAAAAATTCTGGCAAAACATACATGGGTAAAAAATTTTGAGCCTGGAAATCTTGCCGGCAACGTCATTGACAGAAGCATTGAAAGACTTGGTTATAAAATTGATGATGACACGAATATTGATATATTTGACAACGCGGTGAATAACGGAGATTTAAAAGCTCTGAAAGACTGGATTGAGAAAACATTTGGTCAGTATGAACTCTATTTACTGGATCTGATTTTGTGGCGAGAAATCAATTTTACGAACAAATAAACACTCTGCCACTTAACAATCAAAAATCTACCATGGGGCCAGCTCCTTTTTCCCCCGGGGGGGGCTGCCTTCATGGATCACATACGGCGTGATCTTTGCCATGATGATTTCAGGTTCCGTGTTTGTCATTGCCTCCATGGTAAGCAGTCCATCCAAAATCAATACACACGCAACAGCTACTCCCAGTCAGTGGTGTAGGCCTGGGATCGATCATCACATGCCCCCTTCCATTGCTGCTGTCCAGAAAGCCCCATGGCAGCACACCGCACAGAGTAGCTCCCCATGCGGGTGTTGATTTTATCCAGGGCACTCATCAACCTTTGAGACCGGTACCTGTCAGTTGCGTCAAACAGATCCAGCGGTACCTGGCCTACCCGGGTAAGGCTGGAAAATAAAATCCCCGCCTTTGTGTAATATTTTCCTGATTGAAAAATCTGCTTTAACAGACACTGCCCCTTCCGGATCAGCTCCGGGGTGTTGTTGGAAGCCGTGGGAAACACCACTGTTTTAGAGTTATAATAATAGGACTTTGATTTAAACCGGTTTGTCATCACATACACGGTGAGCGCTTCGGCAAAGCTCTCCTGGTACCGCAATTTTTCAGCCCCTCGGGAAATGTAGAGGGGAATCGCCTGGGACAGCTCATCAAGGGTGGTAACAGATGTTTTAAAGGAGCCTGATACACCGACTTTCGCCTGATGGGACCTGCTTCCAGGGGGTAGCAGGATTCCCGGACAACTCTTTACGGGTCCGGGTTCCATTGATGCCCACCCTCCTTTGGATCATGGATGGAGAGGCGGTTTTAAAGTCCAGGGCGGTGTTGATCCCCCGCTGCTTGAAAAAAGGGCTCAATCGTCGGCCAATGCCCCAGACATCTTCAATGGCGGTCATTTTCAGGGCAAGGGCAAGGGTGTCATCGTCGATGGATACGCCTTTGAAATATGTGAAAAATGAATCAATTATTTCATCGGAAAGCACCACCAGTTCCAGGCAGGAATGCATGCACATTTCCATATATCCTAAGTAAAAAAACTTAGCCCAGAGAGCCAAGTTTTCCATGTTAGGAAAAAAGTTCTTTGACAAAAACAGCCTGAAATATGCAACAAACGTCCGGGGTAACCATAAGAAAGGCAAGTCTTCCAACAGGAAGTCGGCCCTTCACCTTTTTGACGAAAACATCCCGAATATGTTATATTTCATTGACATATAACGGGGAGGGGGAAGGCTTGGGCTATGGGCATTGTCGGTGGCATTTCGGATTCGCCCCGGCTTTGGTCAATAACGCCAATAACACAAGCCTGACCCCGTTCTCGCACAAACCAAATATTTACTAACACACACTATTGTTAAGGAAATCAGCCAATGAACCCAGATTTAAAAAAATTCATGTCCAGCAATTTTGACTTTGATCAGATTAATATCTGGGAACTGTTTTGCGACATGGATCTTGGCATTCTCATGACAGATGAAAATGGGGTTATGATTTTTTATAACGAAATCCAGGCCACCATAGATAAATTGGACCCGGCCAATGTCATTGGCAAAAAAATAAATGATGTGTACAAATACAATAACGACAGCAGCACCTGCATGCGGGTGCTGCAACATGGTCGTCCCATCATCAACTATGCCCTCTCCTACCGCTCCCAGAATGCCAATGTCGGCAACACAATTCACAGTGTATTTCCCCTTCGCAAAAACGGAAAGGTTATTGCCACCATCTGCTTTGTAAAGGATTATAATATCCTTGAAAGAACCATTCCTTCATTTTTAACCCCCAATAACAACAATACCTTTGCTGAAGGCACCCGTTTTACATTTGCCAGCATCATCGGATCAGCCCCTGTCTTTGCGGATGCTGTAAAAAGTGCCAAAATGGCCGCAAATTCACCATCTCCGGTGATGCTCTACGGAGAGACCGGAACGGGAAAAGAGCTGTTTGCCCAGGCAATTCACAATTTCTACTATGAAAACGCAAAGCCATACATTGATGTGAACTGTGCGGCCATTCCGGAAAACCTCATTGAAGGCATCCTGTTCGGCACCACCAAAGGCGCTTACACCGGTGCCGTGGACAGGGCCGGCTTGTTTGAAAAGTCAAACGGTGGCACTCTTTTTCTGGATGAAATAAACTCCATGCCCCTTTCCCTCCAGGGCAAACTGCTGCGCGTTCTTCAGGAAAAAAAGGTTAGACGGGTGGGCTCCCTCTCCAATATAGATCTGGATATAAAAATAATCTGCTCTGTGAATACGGATCCCCGGGAGTTGGTGGGAAGCGGAAAATTCAGAATGGATCTTTTTTACCGATTGGCGGTAATTTATATTTCCATTCCGCCGTTGCGGGAACGGCTGGTGGATTTGGAGGAGCTGGGCCGTCATTTTCTTCAGAAATGCAATTGTCGCATGGGCAAAAATATTAATATTATCGCACCGGAGGTTATTGATTTTTTTTGGAATTACAGCTGGCCCGGGAACATTCGGGAGCTGGAGCATGTCATTGAAAATGCCGTTAATATGACAGAAAAAGAAGAAACCATACTGAAACTGGAGCATTGTTACTTCGCCAACCTTCTTGGTATTTCCAATAATGACGTCCAGGCAAATCCTCCTTGCTCTTTGGTGCAAAACAGTGAAGGCAAGAATCCTTTGCTTGACAAAGGCCACGCAGCACCCAGCACCCAGCCATGGCCTTTGTCACCATGGAAATCGGATACCAACAATATCTCTATCCCATGTGGTTCTCCCCATTCCCACGGTGCCGAGGCGACACCTTCCAACGTGGATCTGGCCCATCAAAAGCGTCTGCTTGAGGAAAGCACCATTTTACAGGCCTTGGAAAAAAGCGCCGGCAACATCGCCATGGCAGCAAAAAATCTTAGTATGTCACGCCAACTGCTCAGCTATAAAATCAAAAAATTAAACCTTCGCCCCAAATTATATCAGATAAAAATCAAACAGTCGTAATGCAGTGAACAGCTCCATTGCGCATAAAAATTTGACAAAACGTAAAATAAATTTGACAAGTAAAAAAACCAAACGTCCCCATGTCAATGTCCATCTCAAATAGAATACCAGCAACACCATTATACCTGCGTTTCATAATTTGAAACGCTTTTAATTAATATGGTATGTATTTTGCTTGAAAATATTATAATTGTTTAAACAATACTGGCATAAAAAAAGGGACTTGGTCACAAGATGGACCACTCGTCACAACTGGCGGGCCAATGGGGTCAAGCTTGTGTTATTGGAACGTGAATGTTTTCAGGTTCCATGCTTTTGACAATGAACTGTATTTCAAGTCAATTTTCAACAAAAGCGCCAATAACGCAAGCCTGCCCCCTCTCCAGTATGGACCATCTTATGACCAAAACCGAAAAAAGCTTTTCCTACATGTACCGCCCATGACCATGGTAGATAACCGCCATGGCCTTAAGGTCTTGCCATACATGATTCATGGATGCAGGGCCATGGCTAACCTGAAAGTCTTTCCAGTTGTAAAAGGAAATAAAATGAAAGAAACAGTTCAGACAGACATCTCGCAAACAGACACCCAGGGTTTTCTGGGAAAACACGATACCACCCTTTTCTGGGGAACATTGATTCTCTGTTCTGCCATCACCCTGTGGGGAATTATTCTACCCGAAGGATTTGCCACGGCAATGAACAGCTCCCAAAGCTGGATATCGATAAATTTCGGCTGGTTTTTCATGCTGACCGTGTCCATTTTTATTATATTTTTGGCATGGGCCGGTATGAGCAAATATGGAGATATTCCTTTGGGACAGGATGGAGACAAGCCTGAATTTACATTTTCTTCATGGATTGCCATGCTTTTCAGCTGCGGCATCGGCATTGGATTTATATTCTGGGGGGTTGCAGAGCCCCTTTATCACTATATGTCGCCCCCTTATTTGGCCAAGGGCGCCACGCCCGAAGCCGCACCGGTAGCCATGCAGATCAGTCTGCTCCATTGGGGCATCCACGGATGGGTATGTTATGCTATTGCTGGCCTTGCCATCGCTTACACAACCTATCGTCTTAAAATGCCCTTATCCATTGCCAATTCCCTTTACGGTATCCTTGGCGAAAAAACCAACTCCATGTGGGGAAAACTGGTGGACTTTCTGGCGGCTTTTGCCACCATCGCGGGCATTGCCACATCCCTTGGCATGGGCCTTATGTCCATTCGATTTGGGATTAAACATGTTTTTGGTGCAGAGCTTGGCACCACCGGTCTTGTGGTGGTGATGCTCATATTAATTGTGGGTTACACCATTTCAGCGGTTTCCGGACTGAACCGGGGCATCAAGATTCTGAGTAATTTAAATATGGTCCTTGCCTTTTTAGTACTCTTATTCTTCCTTTTCGCTGGCCCCACCCGTTTTCTGCTTAACCTCATGGTGGATTCCGTGGGGCAGTATTTTTCTCATCTGGTTTTCATGTCCTTCTGGACAGATCCCATGGCCCAAGCCAGCGAAGGCAAATGGATGGGCTGGTGGACCATCTTCTACTGGTGCTGGTGGATTGCATGGGGACCCTTTGTGGGGGGATTTGTGGCCCGTATTTCCAAGGGACGTACCATCCGAGAATTTATTTTCGGTGTTATTCTTGTTCCCCTTGTCATCACTGTGGTCTGGTTCAACGTGGTCGGTGGATCCGCCCTTCATGCGGAAATAAACGGTACCCTTGAAATGTACAAAGCAATATCGGCAGACGCCGGGTCCGGTATATTCACTCTGCTGACTCAATACCCCCTGGGCGGACTCATCAGTTTTATCGTTTTTTTCAACCTGATTATCTTTTTGATTACCTCAGCTGACTCAGCTTCTTTTTTTGTGGGTATGATCATCTCAGGTGGTGAACTGGAGCCCAGTACCCCCATAAAGCTTATTTTCGGTTTTCTCATCGGGTCAATCACCGTGGTATTGCTGATCACCGGTGGACTAAAAGCATTACAGACCGCCTCCATTGTAGCTGCGCTACCCTTTGCATTTGTTATGCTGGGCATGGTGATTTCCATGCTGATTCTCCTTAAAAAAGAACATAAAAAACATTGATACCATTGGTCGACACATGGTTATAAATGAGCAACATCATTAATGTTTTTTTAAAGTAAATATTCGGTCAGCACCCCATCTTCACCTGTTTGGCCTGCTCACATAGCAATAGCTATACCACGCAGCCCCAAACAATGACTATGAGGCACTGCCCCAAAATTTACATGATCAAGCCGAATATTGACTTCTGCAAATAAGGATTTTTTATGAATCACAGTGATATCATTGCCGCATCGTCGGCCATTCTCAGAAAAGCAAAGACATTGGGTGCACATCTGGCAGGATTTGCCGCTGTGGATGATCTCAAGGCAATCGGTGCATTTACATTTGCCCCCAAAATGCCTGGAGCAGGCAAAGGCGTGGGTACCCGGGAAAATGAAATGGAACTTAACCCCGGTGAGGTAAAATGGCCGGATCATGCCCGATCTATTCTGGTCATCGCCGTGGAACACCCCCTGGAAAAACCTGAGATGGATTGGTGGTTCGGTCCTATCTCTCCAGCGGGTAATAAAATCCTGGTGAGTATTATCAACGAACTTTGTGAATGGATTCCCAATAAATTTGACATAAAGGTGTTCCACTTTCCCTACCATGTTGAAAAAGGCGGTATCTACCTAAAAGATGCCGCA
Source organism: Desulfocicer niacini (assembly GCF_054657595.1). Taxonomy (NCBI): domain Bacteria; kingdom Pseudomonadati; phylum Thermodesulfobacteriota; class Desulfobacteria; order Desulfobacterales; family Desulfobacteraceae; genus Desulfocicer; species Desulfocicer niacini. The sequence goes on along the minus strand of NZ_BAAHYK010000001.1, from coordinate 71,992 downwards.
ACCATGGCAGGTCTTGGATGCATTGGTCGAAACAATATGCTGGTAACTCCGGAGTTTGGTCCACGGGTGAGGCTTCGGGCCATGGCCCTGGATATAGCGGCCCCATCCACCGGGCCCACAGGATTTAACCCCTGCGGCCAGTGTGACGATATCTGCCGGAACGCCTGTCCCCAAAAAGCATTTAACAAAACAATGTATACTGCCCAAGAGTATGGTCAAACCGTTCTTCCGGCAAGGGATGGCACCTATGCACGCCCCATATGCAATCAGCAGATGGAAAAAAATATCGCCCTTGCCAAAGAGAAAACAGACAAGGCGTTTGACAAGCCGGTAAAGATCATTAAATATTGCCGGATGTGTGAACAAAGCTGTCCAGTGGGTAAATAAAAGTGTCAGCATACCTGTTCATTTGGTTTATGTTTGATTGTTCCCATGATTTCCTGTCAGGATAACCAACAGCATCATAAAACACATTCCCCATCCCGTCCGGAGGGGGAATGTGTCTATTTATGAAGAAACTCAACAACCCATGGCACGGGCCATGCCAACGGACCGCCGGAGAATTAGAGTCATCAACTCCTGTTAGAAGGAGTTTTATGGTCGCCAGCTCGGCATTCCTACGAGTGTAGTGACCGCCCCAGAAGGGTGAACCCGTCTGCTGAATTTCACCTTCCTGGACAATCGCAAATTTCGCCAGATTTCTGAAACTAAGGCTCTGAGTCGTACCTTTTTTTTGCTACGTAATATGCGTTTCCCAAGAAGTCCGATTTTTTCGAGGTAGAATCCAGCCACATTGTCAGTTTTGTCATGTTTATGAAGTTTTTTGAGAACCTTCCCTTCAGAAGCCTCATCGAGTAAGTTCTGCACCTTGAAGTTTCCGCCAGCAGACGCACGAAAAAATCGCAATTTCTCTCCAAAGGTTACATCAAAATCAAATTGGACTTCACCAAAATGAGTTCGCTCCGGAATATCCCTAAGTACTGTTTGACCACCCATTGTGCCCGGTCTCTGCTCTGCTGGAAATAAATAGCGGTGACTGAGGCAAGAAATGGCGCTGCCGTTTCTCCAGCGACGTAGTTGAAACCGTTTTCTGTGGGGAACCTTTGAATGAGACGCCGGCTTATCATCAACACAAGGCCTTTCTCAATAAGCCCTCGCCGAACCAGCAGTTCTCCTGTTCTCATAGGGAGAGCGGGGTGAAGGCTCCTTGGGTTTAATCTCCTTCATGTCTGTGTCAGATATCATAAAATGCAACTTACTTCTCTTACTTTAAAAGTCGATTAATTTATAAAGAGTCTGATAGCTTTCTCACGCACCTTGCATATACCTTCTTAATTGTTTCTATCACATATCTCCTAATATTCAACTTGATCTATCAACAACGCTGATTAATATAAAGATATTTTCCAAACTATGCATAAGATCCTAAATACTTGTATTGAGTATTGAAAACTCATGACTACATGCATTATTCATAAAAAACATTTTTTTAAATCGCAGAAACCCATTAATTCCCATATTCAACAGAGTAAATACATTATTATCTAATAAACACGCAATAGCTGCTCCCAGTCAGTCGTGTAGGCCTGGGATCGATGATCACATGCCCCCTTCCATTGCTGCTGTCCAGAAAGCCCCATGGCAGCATACCGCACAGAGTAGCTCCCCATGCGGGTGTTGATTTTATCCAGGGCACTCATCAACCTTTGAGACCGGTCCCTGTCAGTTGCGTCAAACAGGTCCAGCTGTACCTGGCCTGCCCGGGTAAGGCTGGAAAACAAAATCCCCGCCTTTGTGTAATATTTTCCTGATTGAAAAATCTGCCTTAACAGACGCTTCCCCTTCCGGATCAGCTCCGGGGTGTTGTTGGAAGCCGTGGGAAACACCACTGTTTTGGAGTTGTAATAATAAGACTCTGATTTAAACCGGTTTGTCATCACATACACGGTGAGCGCTTCGGCAAAGCTCTCCTGGTACCGCAATTTTTCAGCCCCTCGGGAAATGTAGAGGGAGATCGCCTGGGACAACTCATCAAGGGTGGTAACAGGTGTTTTAAAGGAGCGTGATACGGCCACGGACTTTCGCCTGGTGGGACCTGCTTCCAGGGGGTAACACGATTCCCCGGACAACTCCTTCTGGGTTCGGATTCCGTTGATACCCATTTTTCTTTTGATCATGGATGTAGAAGCGGTTTTAAAGTCCAGAGCGGTGTTGATCCCCCTCTGTTTGAGAAAAGGACTCAGACGTCGGCCAATGCCCCAGACATCCTCAATGGGGATCATTTTCAGGGCAAGGTCTCTATATTTTTCCGGAGTAAGATCCAGCACCCCATCGGCCCTGGAAGATTGCTTGGCAATGCGGTTGGCAATCTTGGCAAGGGTTTTAGTGGGCGCAATGCCTATGGATACTGGTATCCCGGTATCTTTTTTCACCTTCTTGCGGACATCCCGGGCATAATCAACAAGGGTTGTAAAGACAAAGCCTGTCAGATCTAGAAACGCTTCATCAATGGAATAGATTTCCATGGCCGGGGTAAATTGGGCCAATGTCTGCATCACCCGGTTGGACATGTCAGCATAGAGGGGATAATTGGATGAAAACACACGAACCCTGTTGGCTTCTACAATGGACCGAATCTTGAAAAAAGGCTGGCCCATGCCAATCCCCAGCGCTTTGGCTTCGTTGGAACGTGCAACAGCACATCCATCATTGTTGGAAAGCACAATGACGGGCCTGTCCACAAGTTGAGGATTAAAGACCCGCTCACAGGAGACATAAAAATTATTGCAGTCCACCAGGGCAAAAACCGGCATACATTACACCTTATGGATCACATTGGTGACAACACCCCAAATTTCAAAAGCGCCTTCCTCTGTTACTCTGATGGGCTGGTACAAATCATTTTCCGGCTCAAGAAAGATCTGTTTTCCCCGGTACCGAAGGCGCTTCACGGTCAACTCTCCATCCAGGACAGCAATGACAATCTTCTTGTCCGTGGCCTCCAGGGATTTATCTACAATAAGGATGTCATCTGGAAAGATACCGGCCTTGATCATGGAATCCCCGCTGACACGAACAAAAAAAGTTGCTGCCGGGTGTTTGATTAAATGTTTATTCAGGTCCAGGGTGCCTTCAACATAATCCTCAGCAGGAGAGGGAAATCCAGCTGCCACAGAGGACAGGTAAATCGGGCGGCTTATTTGGGTGCTGGTGTCTGGGGTGTAGATTTCATTCATTGGATCTCTTTCTTTGCTTTTATGATGTATAAAAAGGATTACTCAGTGAACCCACGATCCATATGATAGCGCATTTAATGGACACTGTCTTGGATTTTTACAAAACTTCAGAACACCGCACAGCCACCCGAGTTTAAGATCCGGCCTGATTCATCATCCTGAAAGCTGAAGGGGGGCATGTGTCGTCTTCAAAATTTTTTTCGCAGTTCTTATAATCGCAATAAGGAGTCAGCCACTGACTTTGCTTATGCCATGGCTCTGTTTCGAAGGGGGATGCATGAAAATCCATGTCAGATGTATGCTGTTGGAACATCGAGATGATTGGAAAAACCATTCAAAGCCTAGACAAAAGGAGGAATATTTGAATAGAACTCTTTACAAGGGCAAAGAATTTGTCGAATCGTCTTGAAAGCCTGGGCTTATAGGTATAAAATTATTTCAACAAAAATAACCTTTGTGCCAATGGTTCATTGGTTGTGAAAATTTCTCAACTTGATCAAAATAATCAAAAAATATTTGTCCATTTATTCTGACATTCCCCCCCCCCAAAATGTTCTCTTAGCTGAGCATGTGTCTGTTCTTGCTGGATGCGGATATCCATCTGGACAACAGGCGTAACATACGCTTAGAGGATAAAAGAAAAATGCTTTAGACAAGCCCAAGATGAGATGCCTGTTCCCATAACAGCCTTGCAAGCCTCACGGTTGCCTGGTCAACCATTTTACCCTCAATGGCAATGGCTCCCCTTCCCGAAACCTCTGCGGCGTCCACTGCCTCAATAATTGACCTTGCCCTGGTGATCTCCTGATCCGAAGGGGTAAACACCTGGTTCACCGTATCGATCTGGGCCGGATGGATGACCCACTTGCCGTCACACCCCATGGCACGGGCCATGCCAGCGGACCGCCGGAGACCTTCCTGATCTTTAAAATCCCCATAGGTGGCGTCAATTGCCAGAAGGTTATTGGCCTTTGCCGCAGCAACCATTTTGCTGATAGGATAATGCCACCGGTGCCCGGGATAGCATTCATCGTCGCTTTCCCCGTGTCCTGAAACAGAGGTCAGCCCTGCCCCGATTGACGCGGAATAATCGGCAATACCAAAGACAAGGCTGTGAAGTCGTCTGCTTCCACCGGCTATGGATGATACGGCCTCAAGGCCCTGGGCGGTTTCAATGGATGCCTGGATGCGAATATATTGCGTCATGTTCTTTTCCATCTGGATACCGTCCAGCAGGCAGGAAAAGAAGTGGACCTCTTTCAGAGTGTTGATTTTTGGAATCACAAGGATATCCATGCGCTGTCCGGCGGCTTCAACCACCTGGATCACATCTTTGTAGGCAAACCGGGTATCTGATGCGTTTACCCGGACAGCCACCGTCTTTCTCCCCCAGTCAATGTCAGCAAGGGATTTGATAATCGTTGTGCGGGCTTTGGCTTTTTTATCCGGCGGGACGCTGTCTTCGAGATCGAGCATTACTACATCCGCATCGCTGTTGGCAGCCTTGCCATGCATTGCCTGGATATGCCCTGGTACGGAAAGCATTGATCTGACTGGTCTCATCGTTTTTCCTTTTCCCATGGTCTCCATGATCGTTTCAAATATGTGCCTGACACCCTAATTGGGGTTCATCCGATTCCAGATGGTATTCACACCTGCCCGAGGGTTCCTTTTATTTTACGAGAAATTTATTGTCAAGAATACGGTTCCACTGGTCTATTTTATCCTTGCACGCTTTAAACAGAGGGGGTAAATCCAAGGACACCCCAGCAATAATTATACTCGATTTAGATACTTTGCTTAATGTCCTCATCTAAACACGCCTGGAAAATTTTGTTAAAGTTAGTCATACCCAGCCATTGACACGCTGGGCCGGGTTTTTATAGATAAGCCGACACTATCAATCTGGCGTTGGTATCAACAAAAAACAACTCTATTCAGGAGCAGACCGGCCCTTCATTGGCCGAGTTTCCGATATCACCCTTAAATCCCGCAAAAACTCTTGCGCATCAATCACGGAAAAACAGAAATTTGGATTTACTTTTGTTCTTTTTCCAGAATATCCTTGATACCCGCCTTAATCAGTGCTGGCCGCAGCAGGATTTTAAGCTTTTCCGCCCCCCTGGCGTTCACGAAAGTGTCTTCCAGGGTCATTTCTGTTTTCTTCAAAACTTTAAGATTGTCGTCCATCAGGATGAAGTGGTAGTTCAGGGCAGCGACTGCGGCCGCGCCGAAAATTAACAAGGCAGTGATCACACCTTTCATGTTGATCTCCTTTTTTAGGGTTCTCTTTTGTAAGAGGTTAAAAATATAGTACAATTAAAAGCGAGCACTTCAAGATACTTTATCTGTTCCCGAAAAACCGAGAGGTTTTAACGGTGGGCTTCGTTGGCTTGGTGGACTCGGCCAACCCAATGCATGATGACTACTGAAATGCCATGATCAGAGCCTTTTTTATGACACAGCTGTTTCTGTTTGTGCTGCAACACCGCCAGTTCCATCCTTACAGAGAGCCGCATCTACCGTGACAATGAAAAATTCAAGCCCACCAAACCCACTGAGCCCACCTAGAAAATCACATGGTCAACATTTTGAATTTCATTCCCTGGGCATAAGGTAAAAATCTGGGCACCCATTTTCCCATTCCATGAATATATCACCGTACGAACATAATGGACGAGAATGTCCATAAAATTACAGACCCTAGCAGGAAGCGCTTTCTCATCCAAGTTGATAAAATTTGTGGTTTCTTGAATTTTGTCGTTATTTTTCATAAGTGATTATCCTATCCGCCCTACATTAATTTTTCAAGGGGCTAGTGTCTCACTTACATTGACACAGAGGGGAAACCGATCTGGTTGCAAGTCCAGTTGCAAGCTGCAACCGACAAGGAGGGGATATAATCAAAATAGTTTCGGGTGGAAAGAGCAGGAGTGCGACGCTGCTATTGAATGTGGTGTTGAGTGTGGTGGCAGGTTGCCTAAAAGTCGCATTGCTGAGGACGGTGTTGTCCCTGCCGAATACACAGCCATGGTTGAAATGACCAGAGGTGGGGATTATTAAGGCGGTGCTGGTGGGCAGTGATCGGGCTGGTACCGGGCAAGGTGATAATGTGGTCCGGGAGACGCGGTGCTTCCCTTTCTTCTTGCCGGGTGAGGCTGCGTTTTTTGACGCCATATGCAGGGGCCAGGGTAAAGCGGTTATGTCCCCAAAACTTCACAGACATAGGAAATCGGGATTAATCCGAAATTCCCACTTCACCCACCGCCAGAGAACAAGACCGGTTTCCCCTGCCGGGGCGCGCTCAAAAGCCTTCAAAAAAACATTAGCAAGAGATAATCATTGTAATTTCAATCACTTTAGCAACTTTAGCAGGATTAGCATGAATTCAGATGTGAAAATGTGTGTTTTACAGTCATTCACATTGTTGAAAAGAGTGAGGTTCAGCAGGTGGGGAGAATCTTCATGTGATTGTTGCTTAATAAAATCAGGAGGAATTTAAAGATCATTTTCGGGAATGGAGATGATCTTTTTTTATGGGCAACCTTGCACGGGTGTCACCCTATTGTCACCCCAAATAAAAAAAGGATTACAGCTTTTGCTGTAACCCCATGATATCTATGGTACGCCTGGAGAGATTCGAACTCCCGACCTGCGGATTCGAAGTCCGACGCTCTATCCAGCTGAGCTACAGGCGCACAATCGCAATCTTAACTTACATATTTCTTTAAATGGGGTGAGTGAAGGGGCTCGAACCCTCGACATCCAGGACCACAACCTAGCGCTCTGCCAACTGAGCTACACCCACCACAATCAAACCCGGACTTTATACCAGACCTGATTTTAAATTTCAATCTATTTTTTTAAACTCCCATAAATATTTTTTTCAACATTGCCAAACCCCTCCAAAAAGAATAGATAATCCGGGCATTCTTTTTTTTATATGAAAAGGCAACCTCAGCAGAGCCGCCCCCCGATGGGCAATAGGAACCGGACAATTGAACTGTCTACAGTTCCGGTCCGGGCCCATTGCCCGTCGGGGGGCGGCGGCGGTATAATACCATTTGGCTCCGCGTCTACGACCCGATATTTGTTGTGTCCGATAGGATATGTGATTTTTTTATATGAAACTCCGTCTAAAATGCTGCAATAATTAGAGTTTCAATTTTCGTTGTGGCAGGTAATTACTGCCATGTGGGCTTATATGAAAACCCGCACCAACATAGCCCCCAACAGCCATCCTATCCGGCACAATGGAAGCTAAAGGCGATCAACCCAAAAACATTTCACACTTTTAGGGAGTATTTCACTCCTCACCCGGAAACAGAAAATCATGACCTTAAAAGGCTTTGGCTTCATTATTCTCAGTGCCCTGTTCCATGTATTGTGGAACAGTGCTTTAAAAACCTGCCGGGATAAAACCAGCGCCATCTTTGTAATGATGTGCATCACCGTTGGCGGATTGGGGGCATATATTACACTATTTCATTCAACCACCACATTTTTCGTACCATCGGCCATGTACAGCGCCCTTGCCGCCGGATTTTTCTTTTTTCTCTACCAGTATTTTGTGGCGGTTTCTCTGGAAAAAGGGGAACTCACCCTGGTATATCCCCTCACCGTGACCGGACCGGTTTACATTGTTGTCTGGGGCTATTTTCTCATGGATGAAATCATTTCTCCTGCCGGTGCCGCGGGCATTGCCCTGATCATTTATGGTGCGGTGACCATCCAGCGGGGCACCCTGAGCATCCGTCCCCGATTCAAAAAAACGTCCCAGTCACTGCCAGCTGGTGTTTTAACAGCCCTTGCCGCCTCGTTTTTCTACTCCTTCGGGGCAGTGGCCGACAAATTAGGGGTGATGACCGGGGATATCTTTATTTACACCTTTCATTTATCCGTTTACATGCTGATTTTTCATCTGGTTCGGGTGATCTGGCAGCACCAGACACTCCGGGTGATTTCAGAAATAAAATACAATCCCCAAAGGCTCGTGATTGGCGGCATGATCATGCTGCTATCCTTCATCACCTTCCGGCTGGGCCTGGAAGAAGCCCAGGCCAGTTATGCCTCGGCCCTGCGCCAGGTAAGCACCCTGTTTGGCATCGGCATCGGCTTTCTGGTATTCAAGGAGAAGGTGGGATTAAACCGCATCATCAGCTCCATGATCATTGTGGCCGGGGCAATTCTCATCAAAATCGGCTAAAATCCTGAAAAATTCATATTGACCCCTGTTTCAAGTTTGTTTATTATTTTTCGGATATTAACAACTCCAGTGTGCTTCCATGGGCTTGATTCTGATCTATGACACTTTTAAGTGTTTGCCATCAGCAGCGGCCCCTCTGTTTTTTTTGCAAACATTGGATCACCTTGATCAGCACACCTGATTTTGACTAAAAATACGGGAGGATATCATAAATGCTCCCCGGACAGCCGAAGCCAGAAGTGCTGGACCTTGATAAAAGGATAAAAAACAGACATGAGCAGTTTTCCAGTTTTTGTGGTACGACTGATACTGGGTATGGTCTTTGGCATTTTACTCACACGTATTTTCCGCCCGGAATGGACAATGTTCCAAGGCCTTGCCCTGGGTGGGGGCCTTGTGGCGGCCGCCTACCTCATGCAGATGATGCGCAAACGAAAATCAAAATAACACAAGGGGAAAGCAAAGTGGACCAGATCATATTGGGCACCGCAGGCCACATTGACCATGGCAAAACCAGCCTCATCCGGGCCTTGACCGGCATTGAAACTGACCGGCTCAAAGAGGAAAAACAGCGGGGAATCACCATAGAGCTCGGGTTTGCCTCCATTCCCCTGGAAAGCGGTGAAGTGGTGGGTATTGTGGATGTGCCGGGGCACGAAAAATTTGTAAAAAACATGGTGGCCGGGGCCAGTGGCATCGACATTGTCTCCATGGCCATTGCCGCAGACGAAGGGGTGATGCCACAGACCCGTGAACACATGGAAATCTGCACCCTCATGGGCATCAAGCACGGGTTCATTGCCATGACTAAAATTGATCTGGTGGATGAAGAACTCATGGAACTTGCCATGGAGGATATCCTGGAGTTCACCCAGGGCACCTTTCTGGAAGACGCTCCCATCGTGCCCGTATCCGCCACCACCGGGGAGGGACTTGAAGATTTCAAGAAAACCCTCAATGAACTGTGCCACAAAATCCCCCCCCGCACGGCATCCCCCATCTTCCGACTGCCCGTGGACCGGGTATTTTCCATGAAGGGATTCGGCACGGTGATCACCGGCACCCTGGCATCGGGCAAAATAAACGTGGGCGATAACATCATGATCTTTCCCTCCCGCATCACTTCCAAAGTGCGGGGCATCCAGGTCCACGGCAACAGCGTGGAAACGGTGACGGCAGGGTCCCGCACCGCCATCAATTTTCAGGGACTGGACAGGGAAACCATTGACCGGGGAGATGTTCTGTCCACTCCGGACACCTTGCACCCAAGCTATATGGTGGATGCCGAACTTTTATTTCTTTCAAGCAACGCCAAACCGGCCAAGGCCCGAACCCGGGTGCGATTTCATTCCGGCACCAGTGAAGTATTCGGGCATGTGGTCCTGTTGGATCGGCCGGAGCTCACCCCCGGCGATACCGCCTGTGTACAGATCCGCCTGGAAACCCCGGTGTGCCTGATGAAGGGCGATCACTTTGTAATCAGAAGCTACTCCCCGGTGAAAACCATTGGCGGCGGCCAAATTCTCAATCCCGTTGCCGCAAAGCACAAACTTTCCGATACCCATGCCATAAAGGGCATGGCCTGCCTGACCGGGGACGACAATGAAGCCATCCTCTCCTATTTTGCCGAGCAGGGGAAATTTGCCGGGGTTTCCTTTGCCGACCTCAGGATCATGACCAGCATCACCGATAAAAAGCTCGAAGCTGCCCTGCAGAAAATGCTGGCTAATCGTCGTCTGGTACAGACCGATAAAGACCAGCGCATTTACATCCATGGCAATATCTTTGACGATCTTGCAGGCAAGGTGCTGGAGCGACTTGCCACCTACCACACAGAAAATCCCTTAAAGGAAGGCATGCCCAGCCAGGAGTTGAAATCCAAATTCCGGGCTTTCAACGACAAGGATTCCAAGCTCTTTCCCCTGGTTATTGCCCGGCTTACCAAGGAAGACAAGGTCGTCCAGGATAAGGGCTCCATACGTCTTTCCCAGCACGAAGTGGCATTGCAGGTGGATGAACAAGCCATAAAAGAAAAAATCCTTGATCTGTACACCAGCTCCGGGCTGACGCCACCCTTTTTCCGCACCATCTGCCAGGATCTGGAGGTGGATGCCAAGGTGGCAAGGGATGTCCTACAGATGCTCATAGACGAAAAACGCATTGTCAAAACCAAGGACGATCTTTACTTTGATGCCAGGGCCATTGCCGATATCGAAGCTGAACTGGTGACCTTTCTGAACAAAGCCGGGGAGATCACCACCCCCCAGTTCAAGGACATGGCAGGGCTTTCCCGCAAGTACATCATCCCCCTGATTGAATACTTTGATGCCATTAATCTGACCATCCGGGTGGGGGACACCCGGCAGCTCCGGAAGAAAAATTAAATTTTAAAACGCTTGCCATCACAAGGCCGGGCACCCGTTTAAAAAAGGAAATAAAAAACAGGCCAATTATTTATTTAAAACCCAACTTTAAAAAGTGGGGTTTAAAATGAGGAGAATTTGGATGCAAGAAAAAAAAACAAAAATAATTCTTTGGACTTACCTGGGATTGATGGTGTGCTTTATCCTGATGGTCACCTTTGGTGGGGAAGAAAAAACCCATGCCCCCCCGGGTGAAACCGCAATGACCGCAGAGCCCCATGCCACTGCGGCACCGGAGACCGCCGCTGCAGAGCAGGAGACCCAGCATCAGGCAGCACCCACCCTGGAAGTAGCGAAAGAACCCGCCCCGGAAGAACCCCACGTGGCGGCAGAATCCCAGAAAAAACAAGACACCCATGTGGCGGCAGAATCCCATAAAACAGAAGAAACCCACGGGGCATCCCTTGCCGCTGAAGAAACCACCGCAACGGCCCTTGCCGTGGACCAGGCAGCCCACCCCGCCGCAGATCCCTTTGACAGCAAACCCACCCCGGATGAGGCCATTGCCCTTCTTAAAAAAGGCAACCAGCGATTTGTCCACGGAGAATCCACCCATCCCCATCTCAACCTTGCCAGACTGATCCAGGCAGGTTCTGAAAATCAGGGCGATCACGCCTATGCCACGGTGATCACCTGCTCTGACTCCCGTATCCCCCTGGAAGCCATTTTTGACGCCGGTATCATGAATATTTTTGTCATCCGGGTGGCAGGGAATGTCTGCGATGTGGATGAAAGGGGCTCCATTGAATACGGCCTTGCCCATGTGAACACCCCGGTACTGGTGGTGCTTGGGCACACCCAGTGCGGTGCCGTCACCGCTGTCACCCAGGCGGTGCTGGGACATGGTCATGAACTGGAACGAAATATCCCCCCCCTGGTGGACAATATTATTCCCGCCGTTAAAAAAGCCATGGCAGATCATCCCGAAGTCAAAGGCATGGATATCATCCCCATGGCCATTGAAGAAAATATCTGGACCGGCATTGAAGAGCTGTTCATGGAAAGCCCGGCCACCCGTAATCTGGTTGCCGCAGGCAAGGTTAAGGTAGTGGGGGCCATCTATGATGTGGGTGAAGGTTCCGTTGAATGGCTGCCCGAAGAAAAATCCATGGAAATTTTGAAAAAAGTGGAAGCAAACCCGGACAAAGCCGTTGGGAAATAATCAGGTTTAATCACACCACCGACCAATGTTGAAAATTGCTACGGTAATGGGGGCAGGCCTGTGTTAACGCAAGCCTGACCCGCCTCACCTTTGGCGGTGCTGTGATGATCAAGCCTCGCAATTTTATCCGCCAACTGGACTTGGTCACAGAAAATTGAAAAATGCCTCACTGAATCTCTTCCACAAACCACTCCACCACCGTGTCCAGATAAACCATCCCTGCCAGATTCAAGGCAAATCGCCCCCCCCGGCAGTCTCCCCATTTCCGGGACTTCACCCCATCCAGAACCCTTTTGAACTGCACCTTAAACGCCTGTCCGGAAAGTTTCTCAAATGCCGGAATTTCCATGCCATCAAAGGTCCTCAAACCCAGCATCACTCTTTCCATCAACACCTGTTCCCGGGTTAGCAGCTCTTTTTCCATGACAGGAAGCCTGCCGCTATCAAGCGCATGGATATACCGGTGGACATCCCGATAGTTCCAGGAACGCCCCGCCCCATCAAAGGAGTGGGCCGCAGGACCAACCCCCTTGTAAGGCACTCCGGTCCAGTATTTTCCATTGTGCCGGGAACGATGTGAGGGACTTCTTGCAAAGTTTGACACTTCATAATGATCATACCCCCGCAGGCCTGCCCAATGGGATGTGGCAATAAAAAGATCTGCCACCGCCTGTTCCCCAAGGGGAATAACACTGCCGGTTTTAAACCCATTGTAAAGAGGCGTGTCTGGTTCATAGGTAAGCATGTAACAGGAAAGGTGTTCCGGCAGGAAAGAAAAGGCGGTGTCCATGTCCCGGCACCAGCTATCGGCAGTTTCGTTGGGAACACCAAACATCAGATCCAGTCCAATGTTTTCAAACCCAGCCCGGCGGGCCCCTTTAAGAGCGTCCACCGCATCGGCGGCATTGTGAATACGACCCAGGAATTTAAGTTTATCATCCTGAAAGGACTGAATACCCATGTTCAATCGGTTAACCCCAAGGGAATGCATGTCGGCAAAATAGGCATCATCCACGGTGCCGGGATTCACCTCCATGGTTACCTCAGTATCAGGGGCAATACAACCCAGATCATGGATGCCGGACAATATGATTTCCATTTCCCCGGCCGTGAGCACCGAAGGGGTGCCGCCCCCGAAATAGATAGTGTCAATGACATGATCTTCCAGGGAGCGCAGGCTCATTTCCTTTACCAGAGCTGTCACAAAGTCAGCTTTCAGGGCAAGATCACTGGTGGAATAAAAATCGCAATACCGACATTTTTTTACACAAAAGGGAACATGGACATACAATCCGTGTTTTTCAGACAAAGCAGGGCCTCTCTTACTGGATAATGGGAGGGACATAATCACAACAGGAACAAGAGCGTCACAATTGGCTGCCCGACTGGATCAGACGGACAAAAAACCGTCAAACCCTTTGACATGAATGGCCACCTGATTTATGCTCTCTTTTTTTAAAACCAGGGCCGAAATCATGCCCGATGTTCATTACAAAACCAAAGGATATCTCCTGAACATGGGTCAAATATTGAAAAAAACAGCCCTGGCATTATTGATGATGTGCACCATAACCACCCTGGCAGGATTCAGTTATATAAGGCATTTTGCAGACACGCCCCTGACATCCCGGGGCAGCACCCGACTTATCACCATTTCCAGGGGCAGTGTTCTTAAACAAATTTCAGATACCCTGTACCGCAATCATCTTATAAAAAACAGTCTTTTGTTCCAGGTCTTTGTCCGACTCCAGAAAAAAGCCGGAGTCATCAAGGCAGGGGAATATGAACTCTCCGCTGCCATGTCTCCGGCCCATGTGCTTGATATTTTGTCCCGGGGTAAAGTCAAGCGCCACCGCATCACCCTGCCCGAGGGCTTCACCGTGGCGGAAGTGGCCCGGCAACTTGAGATTGCGGGGCTGGGAAGCCAGGCAGATTTCATGGCCCTTGCCCATGACCCAGCCTTTTGCAAAAGCCTTGAAATAGCCACGGACAACCTGGAGGGATACCTGTTTCCAGACACCTATTTTTTTGAAAAAAATACCCCAGAAAAAGCTATTCTCACCACCATGGTTAAAAGATTCCAGGCGGTTTTTATCCCGGAATGGAGAACCCGGGCCACCCAGAGAGGCCTTTCCATCCATCAGGTGGTGACCCTTGCCTCTATCATTGAAAAAGAAACCGGCACCCCCGAAGAGCGTCCGCTGATTTCATCGGTATTTCATAACCGACTCAAACGCAACATGCGCCTTCAAAGTGATCCCACAGTGATCTATGGCATAACAGACTTTAATGGCAATCTCACCAGAAGGGATCTAAAAACCCCCACTCCCTACAACACCTATGTAATTAAAGGGCTGCCGCCTGGTCCCATTGCAAATCCCGGCAGGCAAGCCATGGAGGCGGCTCTGTTTCCGGCAGACAGTCGATTTTACTTTTTTGTGTCCAAAAATGACACCACCCATCATTTTTCAGCAACATTAAGAGAGCATAATCGAGCCGTGGGAAAATATCAGCGGGGGCAATGAGTCGACCGTAAAGGTCAGGAGCCTATTTTCCTAGCCTGGACAAGCCACAAGCAAAAGGGTTTCTGATTTTTTTGGCAAAAAAACACAAAAATCAAAGAAAAGAATCTCAAAAGGCTCAGGCAAATCCCAACACCGATCGCCGGGGATACCAAGAATGAGTCAGTCAAACTGATTGAGATAAACAATCACGGCACCGCTGCGGAATTTTTGTTTTCTGTCCCATTCAAACCAGAGCACCACCCCATCACGTTTAAGGCGAACCAGAAGATCTTCCACCACGTGGGGCAGCACGGCGCCCGCTTCAGAATGAAGGCCCCTGCCCACCACAAGACGCAGGGTAAAAAAACCATTTCGCCAGGAATGACGAAGGTAGGTTTCTGCCTGGACATCTGCTTCAGCACCCGTCAGACCATGGAGATCCAGCTGCTTTTCCGGGGGAGGATATCTTTTCAGGCGTTTCTTAAGGGACACCGGCGCAGATGGTGCCCGGTCTCTCTTTTCCCTTAAAAGAGCATCCTGATTCTTTCCCTTCAATGAAGATTCCAGCAGCTCAGAAAAATTTTCCACCTCTTCCGGTGCCGATTCATCCTCTTTTTCCGAAACCTTGAACACATCTGAAAGGTGCTGATCCTTATCTAGAAAGGGCAAGCCATGACGGTCCCTTATCACTGGCTTTGGTGGATCCTTACCGGCGGTATCCCCAGACCCGTCTTTCCTATTGATCGACAGATCTTCCGGCACCATCTGTGCAAAAAGCTGAGTTAAATCCTGGTCGTGTTTAAACACCGGAATCCCGTTTCTATTCACCCACCGGGCAGGTGTTACATTTTGTTTATTATTCTCTTTTGAAGCCATGGGCTAATATTAATGGAAACGCCTTTTTTTTTCAAGGGCAATGGCGTCATGTTAATTGACTTTAACCATACATGCTGATATTGTTTGCCGTTATGGATACAGGAAATATAGCAGAATATATTGATCAACAAAGAGTGATCTGTGCAGTGGTGACACAATTAAAGAACCTGCGGTTAAAATTACTTACGGAAAACAACCGTGAAGTTAATCTTTCCGCGGGACGGGTGGCCCATGTGTCGCGGGATGGCCTTGATGTGTCAGCATCCAGGGAATCCCTTGTCCGGGAACTCAAGCGCATCTCCCAGAGAAGAAGAGAGCTGTCACAAACCCTTGACATTGAGGAGTTGTGGGAATTGCTCCACGAAGATGGGGACCCCATTGATATTCCCACCATGACCGCTCTTTGCTTTGATCCACCGGTGACTTCGGATCATGAGTCTGCAGTCATACGGGCATTCTTCAATGACAAGCTGTATTTCAAGTTCGGTAAAGACGTATTAACCCCCAATGCACCGGAACAGATCCAGCTAAAACTGAAACAAATCCAGGAGGCAGAGGACCGGGAACGCCTCATAGACAAGGCAGGCACATGGATTAAAGGCATGGCCCAGGGTGCCGATGTGCCCCCCCTGGAACCGGAAATCCTGAACATCCTCACCGATTATTACATCCATGAAAGAGAGAGCAGCACAGCCGTCGATGCAAAGGCCATACTGTCCCGGGCGGGCACCGATTCTCCCCAGCAAATTTTTTCCCTCATGGTCAAGGCCGGCATATGGCAGCAGGATGAAAACATTGATCTCATCCGCCTGGATATCCCCACATGTTTTCCAGAAGAAGTTATGGAAAAGGCAAATCAGCTGATCAGTAACCATGAGGATTTCACAGAAGACCCCCGGAGAAAAGATTTAAGACATCTGCCCCTTATCACCATTGACGGGCAGTCCACCCTGGATTATGACGATGCCATCAGTCTTGAAAAAGAGGAGGATGGCGGATATCGTCTGGGAATTCACATCATTGACGTGGGTTTTTATATCAAACATGATGATGTCATTGACCTGGATGCCCGGTCCAGGGCAAGTTCCATATACATGCCAGATGACAAAATTCCCATGCTCCCCCCCAACCTGTCCGAGGATCTGTGCAGCCTCATTGAAGGACAAACAAGGCCAGGGATCTCCACCCTGGTGCGCCTCAACCGTTTTTTTGAAATCATTGACTATGAAATCACAGCCAGCATCATCAAGGTGCATCACCAGATGACCTACACCGAAGCCAATATGCTCAACGGCGAAGATGATCCCATCACCACCCTGCATAAAATTGCCACGGTATTAAGGGAAAAACGCATGAAAGCCGGGGCGGTGCAGATCACCCTACCCGAAGTGAACATCTGGGTGGAAGAAAATGGAGACATAGGTATTTCCCGCATTGACCGGGAAAACCCCTCCCGCATGCTGGTATCAGAAATGATGATCCTTGCCAACTCCCTCATGGCCGAATTCGTTGCCAGCCATGATATCCCGGCGGTGTTCCGGTCCCAGCCGGACCCCAAACAGCGTCTGTTCCAGGGGGTGGAAACCTCATTATTTCTCAACTGCATGCAGAGAAAACAGCTTAACCGGGCCAGCACCGGTACTAAACCCGAGCATCATTCAGGGCTTGGCGTTAAAGCATACGCCACTGCCACCTCCCCCATCAGAAGATATTTTGATCTGCTTACCCAGCGTCAGATCCGTGGAATCCTGGGCTATGAAGTCCCCTATACAAGAGACGAACTCGACTCCATACTCCAGGTGGTGGAAGTCCCCATGGCCAACACCGGCAGAGCACAGTTCCAGCGTCGGCGGTACTGGCTGCTAAAATATCTTGAAGGCATGAAAGGATCTGCACAGGAAGCCGTTGTTCTGGACAGCCGCAGAGATTTTTTCACCATCCTCATAAAGGAGTTCATGCTGGAATGGCGACTGCCGTCGGGGGGCATGAAGCATAAACCCGGAGATATCATCCAGGTGACCATACAGCACGCCGATGCCAGGCGGGATCAACTTTCTCTTTTCAGTTATTAAAGATCGGCTGTCGGGGACAGCCGATCCCCATGTCATCTTCAAAAACGATCCAAACAGATCAGTGCTTAAAACTTCTCTGGCCGGTGTACACCATGGTGGCACCGTTTTCGTTGCAGGCCTCAATCACCTCATAGTCATTCATGGAGCCACCGGGTTGAATAACAGATTTCACCCCCTGTTTAAGTCCCACGTCAATCCCGTCCCGGAAGGGGAAAAAGGCATCACTGACCATGGTGGAACCCACAAGACCACCCTTCCGGACCTCTACATCGGCAATGATTTCCGCACGACGGTCATCGTCTTGCGCCAGCAGATTAAAGGCCGTGGCATAGCGCTCAAAGGCCAGTCGATCCATTAACTTTCTATAGGCCTTGTCCACAGCAATCTCGGCCACACCCACCCTATCCTGCTCTCCGGTGCCTATCCCCACCGTGACATTGTCTTTCACATAGATGACGGAGTTGGAGGTGATGCCAGATTCCACCAGCCATCCAAACAGCATATCACTGTACTCTTTTTCCGTGGGCGGGCGATCCACCTTGTAGGTTTTTCCCTTGTAGGTGGTTTCAGCAAGAGTGAGATCTTCTTTGGAAAGGCTTGTGGGGGCAAATGACCACTGAGCCACAATCCCACCGTCCATGAGGCTTTTAAAGTCCAGCACCCGTTCACCGATGTAATTTTCCAGACGATGGATATTGTTGATACGGATCACCCGCAAATTTTTACGACGGGCCAGGATGTCCACAGCGCCTTCTTCAAAATCCGGGGCCACCACCACCTCTGCGTACTGGTTGGCAATGGCTTCTGCCGTGGCCTTGTCAACGGATCGGTTCAGGGCGATACAGCCGCCAAAAGCCGCCACCCGGTCTGCCATATAGGCCTTTTCATAGGCACTCTCCAGGGTATCTGAAATGGCCGCGCCGCAGGGATTATTATGTTTTACAATCACCGCACCGGGTGTGCTGGAAAAATACCGCAGAATATTCAAGGCATTGTCAGCATCGGTGAGGTTGGTTTTACCGGGGTGCTTGCCCGACTGCAGAAGCTCCAGATTGGACACCATATATTTACCCGGCTTGATGGTTTCAATGCCGCCCAGCAACAGGTTCCCATTGACCAGGCGGTACAGGGCCGCCTCCTGACCGGGATTTTCACCATAACGAAGCCCCTTCTGAACCCCGTCAATGGTCCATGCCACCTTTTCGTAAAACAGGGTCTGTCGCCCATTTTCATCCACAAAGCTGATCTCCATGGACGGGGTGAAATGATCATCCATCACCGTCTTGTACATTTTCTTTAAATCATCCGCCATTTTTTATTCCCCCGTGCTGTAGCAGGTTATCACATCATTGGCCGACAATCCTGCAAGGTAGTCCGCAATGGTTCTGTCATACACTGCCGTGTGTTCAAAGGCTTTCTGTGAAAGGGCAAAGCGCTGGGCCAGGGTCAGTGCACCGCTGTTGTCTTTCATGTCATTTAAAATACCGTCATAATCCACCGGATTCACCACCGAAGCCACCCGGATGAAATTCTTTGCCGATGCCCGGATCATGGTGGGTCCGCCGATATCGATATTGCCCCGGGCATTCTCACAGGTGACACCCTGCTTTGAAATGGTCTCTTTAAAGGGATAAAGATTCACCACCACCATGTCTATGGCCAGGGAATCGGTGCGTTTCAGATCCTTCTGGTGATCCGAATTATAGGTTTCTGTCAAAAGCCCCAGATAGATCCTGAAATCCAGGGTTTTCACAAGCCCTCCCTGGGTTTCGGGCTGCCCGGTGTAATCGGACACCTGCTGCAGAGATCCACTGGCCCTGTCCCCCAGAATTTCTTTTATCCGCTTATGGGTTCCCCCGGTGGAAAGGATTTTTATGCGGGGATTGATATCCAGCAATCCGGGAATAAAGGTTTCAAGTCCGGATTTATCCGACACACTCACCAGAACGGTGTTGATTTCCACCGCGTCATCAATTTGGGTTACAATATTCTTTGTCATCACGCTTCCTCACCTGACTGGATCGGGGCACACCCCGCCAGCGTTTCAAGCCATTTAAAATCTTAATTAATAATATAAATCAGCAAGGTAAGTCAAGGTGGTTCACGCAATTCCAACAAAGCCGGGCTGAATTCAAGAAAATTTTGGGGTGGTACCGCTTCGCTGTTATTAACACTTTTTTTGTATTTTTCATTGATCCTGGATTCATTTTTATGTAAAAGTATGCTTTTAAAAAATTTATCCATGATTATTTTATATGCATTCAATAAAATAATGCATACTAAACATGGACAATACCGGGAGGGTGATATGCCAGAAAAAAAAACAGCCTCAGGCACAACGACCCTGGACCTCCGGGGAAAGCAGTCGGTGAGGGCCACCTTCAAACTCTCGGAAAAAGCCATTGCTTATTTAAGTCTGGTGGCGGTGCACCTGGGGATCAAGCAGAAATCCCTTTTTGACCACCTCATGGACGATGCCACTGCCCTGAGAGATATTGGTGCTACCATCCGCATGGGCCACTTCAACCGCATTGAGCGGGTTCAAAAGACCTATGTACTCAGCCGAAAAACCCTGGAGGTGCTGGAGTTGATCTCCAACGATCTCAACACCCCCAGAGATGCTCTGGTGGAGTATTCTCTTCACAAGCTTAAAGATGTCATCAAGGGAGAAAAACAACGCCACGAACAGCGAAAGATCCTGTTTAATGAGGTTAGAGCCCACTGGGAAGCAGGAAAGACACTTCTGGAAAAGGCCAGAGACACCCTGGGGCCGGAAGACCCTTTCTGCCTTCAGATAGAGCGATCCATGGTTTCCCTGACCCGTGCTAGAAAAGAGCTTTCTGAGTTCATCGAAAAAAGCAGAATCATTGAGGATCACTGATCCTTATTTTTTTTTATCTGCAGATGCCGACAGCAAAGCCCCCGGCGGGCGGCATCATGCCGTTTTCATTTTTTGTTGTGTTCGGCAGGGCATAAGCGCCTGCCACGAATAATAAAAGCATAAAGGAGGTACTGTGATACAGGTCGAGAATCTGACCAAATACTACAACAGTTTCTGTGCGGTGGACGGCATCAGCCTTAACATCCGAAAGGGAGAAATCCTGGGCCTTCTGGGGCCCAACGGCGCCGGAAAAACCACCACCCTAAGAATGCTCACCGGTTTTTTCAATCCCACATCCGGTACCATCAAAGTCAAAGACCTTGAAATGCCGGGGGACACCCTTAAAATAAAAGAACTCATGGGATATCTGCCGGAATCCGCCCCCCTTTACCATAACATGCTGGTGTTTGATTATCTGACCTATGTGGCAAAGGTTAGGGGGCTTAAAGGTGACGACATCACAAACAGGCTCCACGAATTGTCCCACCTGTGCGGCCTTGCTGACATCATGCACAAATCCGTGGATGAACTATCCAAGGGCTTGAAGCAACGGGTGGGACTTGCCCACGCCATGATGACTGATCCGGAAATCTTGATTCTGGATGAACCCACATCAGGACTTGATCCCAATCAGATTGCAGAAATCAGAAGCATCATCCGACGCATCGGCAAGGAAAAAACCATTATTTTTTCCACACATATCCTGAGTGAAGCCGAAGCCACCTGTGACAGAATCGTTATTGTGAATAACGGCCGGATAGTCGCCGATGACACCACCGAAAACCTTAAGAACCGTGCACAGAAAAACAACCGCTTTACCCTTGCCCTGTACGGCGATCCCGGAGAACCTGTTTTAAATCTTCTAACCAGCATAGATTCTTCCCTTGTGGTCAAACAGATGGCGGAAAAAGAATCCGGCATCTCCCTGTATGAAATTAAAAGCAGCGAAACCCGGGACTTCAGGAAGGATATCTATCTTAAAATCAAAGAAACCGACTGGATCGTGGCCGAACTGACCAGGGAATCCCAGAGCCTTGAAAACATCTTTCAAGAACTGACAAAGGGAGCATAAACAATGTACCAGACCCTTCACATTGCAACCAAGGAATTCAAGGATTATTTCATCTCCCCCATTGCCTACATTGTTATTTCACTGTTTCTGGTGGTGACGGGATGGTTTTTCTTTTCCACCTTTTTCATCTTTGACCGGGCGGATATGCGCAACTTTTTTTCCCTGCTGCCCACCATTTTTTCTTTTATCATACCGGCGGTGACCATGCGTCTATTTTCCGAAGAGATCAATGTGGGCTCCTATGAGACCCTCATGACCCTGCCGGTCTCCTTCAGAGACATTGCCCTTGGCAAATTTCTTGCCGCCACGGCCTTTTCCGGCTGCATGCTGCTGCCCACCCTGGCCTATCCCCTTTGTATATCCATGATTGGAGAGGTGGACTTTGGCCCTGTCATCGGCGGATATCTCGGTGCCCTGCTCCTGGCCGGAGCCTATTGTTCCCTGGGAATTTTTGCCTCCAGCATGACCCGGAACCAGATTGTGGCCTTTATTCTGGGTGCGGCCATCTGCTTTACCCTCACCATACTGGACCGGATTCTTTTTTTCACGCCCGCATCCCTTACGGAAATCATCGGATTCCTTGGAACCAACACCCATTTCCAGAGCATTTCTAAGGGAGTCATTGACTCAAGGGATATCCTTTATTTCTTAAGTGTCATGTTTCTCGGGCTTTTTGGCACTTATCTTGTGATGCAGAAAAAGAATTAAGGAGGGATCCATATGAAAACATACTCAAACAAAGGCGCATATATAAAATTTCTCACCTATGCGGTGGTGGTCATTCTCATCAACGTGGTGGCGGTGACCCTGTTTTTCCGGGCAGATCTCACTGCCAACCGCATCTATTCCCTTTCCGATGCCAGTAAAGCCGTGGTAGCAACCCTTTCCGAACCCTTAACCATCAAGGTCTTTTTCACCAAGAATCTGCCAGCCCCCCACAACACCACCGAAAGATACCTCCACGACCTGTTTGAGGCCTATGCCGCAGAAGGGGGAAAGCTTTTTAATTATACCTTTTATGATGTCACGGCAGATGATTCCGGTCTCACAGATCAGTCCAACTCCAATAAACAGCTGGCCCAGGATTACGGTATATCACCGGTGCAGATCCGCATCATTGAAAACGATGAAATGAAGTTCCAGCAGGCCTACATGGGACTTGTGATCATCCACGGGGATATGATGGAAAAAATACCCGCCATCACCTCCACCGACGGACTTGAATACCTTCTGACCACGGCCATACAGAAGCTCAACAATAAGGTCAGCGCCTACATGGCCCTGAAAGATAAAATAAAAATCCGCATGTACCTGTCTTCCTCCCTGGAAAAGGTGGCGCCCCTCATGGGTCTTGACCAGCTGTCCGCCCTTCCCGGGACCATTAAAGAAGTGGTGGAAGCTTTGAACCAGGAAAGCCTTGGCAACATTGATTATGACTTTGTCAATCCCGCCGGGGATAAGGCCCTGGAAGATCTTGCCAGAAAATATAACCTCATGGTTCTCAAATGGCCTGAAGTTCCCCAGCAGGGCATTGCCGCAGGAAGCGGCGGAGCCGGCATTGTCATGGAATACCAGGACCAGATCAAGGTCACCCCTCTTATCACCAGCGTCAACTTACCCATCATCGGCACCACCTATCAGATGGCCAATCCAGAAGCCCTTAAAGCCACACTGTCCCAGACCATGGAAACCATGATCGGTATAAACCAAACAGTGGGCTATCTTGCCGATCATGGTACCCTGGCCCTTTCTCCCGGTGCCATGGGCATGATGCCGGGCCAACCCCGGAGCAACATGAACGCCTTCAATCAGCTGTTGTCCCGGCAGTACACCATAAAATCCCTTGCCTTGAATAAAGAGGGTATCCCCGAAGGACTGAAAACCCTTATCATTGCAAAACCCACCCAGTCTTTTTCCGATTATGAGCTGTTCCAGATCGACCAGGCATTGATGCAGGGCACCAACATTGCCTTTTTCACCGATGCCTTCCAGGAAATCATGCCCCAGCAGCCCATGGGCATGGGCGGCGGCCCCCGGTATGTGCCGATTGACACCGGCCTTGAAAAACTTCTGGCCCATTACGGCATCACCATTGATCCCTCATATGTGCTGGATGAAAGCTGTTACCGCCAGCAACTGCCTCCCCAACAGGGAGGCGGAGATCAAAACATCTACTTTGCCCCCATCATCAAAGACGCGAATATAGACCGAACCCTCGACTTCATGAGCAATATCAAGGGGTTGATCACCATGCAGATCTCCCCTGTTCTTGTGGATAAAAATAAGGTGGAACAAAGTGGGCTCACCGCCACTCGGCTTTTTTCCTCATCGGAGAAGTCATGGACCATGGCAGACAACATTGACTTAAACCCCATGTTTCTGCAGCCCCCCACCCAGACATCCGATATGAAATCCCAGCCCCTTGCCTGGGTGATCTCTGGAGAGTTCACCAGTTATTTTGCAGGTAAAGACCTGCCAGCCAAACCCGCTGCTGAAGCGGATCTGACCTCGGAGAAAAAAGACACCGGGGACACACCTTTGGATGAAGAAGCCTCTCCTGCAGCAATGGCCACAGAAGATCCCCTGCTGGCAAAAATAGAAACCCGTAATGCCTTTATCACCAAAGGCACCTCCGGCAAAATTTTTGTCATGGCCTGTTCCGCGGTGCTCCAGGACAACATGCTGGACCCGGAAGGCCAAAGCACCAATGCCGCCTTTATTCTAAATGTCATCGATCATCTCAACGATCGGGATGACATTGCGGTTTTGAGAAGTAAAAACCAGACCTTTAATCCCCTTGCCGAAACCACCCCCCTTATCCGGGGGGTGATCAAACTGTTTAACATTGCTGGCCTGCCTTTGCTGGTGATCCTCATGGGATTTGCAGTGCTGTTAAAACGACGGGGCAGAAAACGGAAAATCAAACTGATGTTCCAGGAAAACTAAGGAGACCCACCATCCATGAAAAAGGAATATCTCATTCTCATACTGGTGATTGCCGGACTTTGCGGCTATCTTTTTACCCACAATGAAAACAGAAACAACTATACCCTGCCTGAGTTAAAACCACTCAAGGCCTCGGATATCACAGCCATAACCATTGAACAAAATGGCAAAACCATTCGCATATCAAAAACCAATGAGGTCTGGGGTATCACGGAAAAAGCCTATCCAGCGGATACCGATAAAATAAACACCCTGATAAAAACCATAACGGACCTTAACATCACGACCCTTGTGTCTGACAAAAGAGATGATGCCAGACGCTATCAGCTGGATTCGGAAAACCGTATAAAGGTTACAGCAGAAGGAAGTTCAGGCCCTGTGCGCACCTTTGAAATTGGAAAAGTTGCCCCCTCGTACCACCAAACCTTTGTCATACTTGAAGGAAATGACACAATTTACCACGCCGCTGGCAATTTCCGAAGGGACTTTGAGGCAGGCATCAATGAGCTTAGAAACAAGCAGGTGCTTTCCTTTGATGAGAAAACCATCAAAGCCATGGAACTGAACGCATCGGGTATTACCCGAACACTGTTGCCAAGCCCTGTCACTGAAACGGATCCTGCCGCCACCCCGCCACCCACAGAAACAGAAAAGAGCGCTTCCCAGGACCAGGCACCGGCAACAAACAATAAAGCAAAAACAGTATGGATCTTCCAGGATGATAATACCCCCGGGGATACAGACAAGGTTAAAACGCTTCTTTCCACCCTGTCGTCCCTGGAATGTGATAATTACACAGCAGATGAAAACAAAAAAAGCCTTGGGGGACAGACTCCGTTGTGCCGCATCCTTCTAAAGGGTGATAAAGAGATAGAGCTGGCACTGTTTGAGAAAGATGCCAACGGCAAATACCCAGGCCTCTCATCGGAAACGCCCTTTCCCTTTGTACTGGATACATATCAGGGGCAGGATCTTGTATCCAACATGGAGACCCTCCTGGGCATTGAAAAGAAACCGGAAGATACGGAGACGCCCCTCTCCACGGAGACCCAGCCGTGACCCATGCAAACAGGGCTTAAACACTCCTGGTCGTGACATATTTTCTATTTTATCATAACAACATCCTTGGCGGCAAGCCACTCTGAAGACCGGAGAAAGGCTTGCCGTCATATTCCCTCCACTTTTATCCCTCCCGAAGACAACCTTTTTTATCCCCAAACATCCAACTTCTACCCCCTATTTTTTGGCGCGAATTCTTGCCTTTTCTCAAATATTTAATTTTTTATACATATTTTTTTCTTGACTTAATAATGGGATTCAGAGAATAGTAGACATTACGGTGGATAAATGTGGAGTTACTTTTAAAAATAGGATTCAATCCCAAGCCATGTTTAGATCCAGTTCTTTTCACACCATGGACCCCAAAGGCAGAGTCATCATTCCAGCCCGATTCAAAAAGGTGATCCTTGCCACTGGCACCAATGAGATCATGATCAGCATAAATGCCGGTTGTCTGTATGCCTACACCATGGAAAAATGGATGGAAATCGAAAAGAAACTCATGGCTGTGAAACTGGATTACATGAGTCGTTTCAAACGGATTTTTCTGGGGAATGCAACCCTTTGTACCTGCGACAAACAAGACCGTATATTGCTTCCCAAACCCCTTAGAATTTATGCTGGCCTGGAAAAAGACATTGTACTGGTGGGATTGCTGGACCGCTTTGAAATATGGTCCAGGCAGGGCTGGGAAATGGAGAACAGCATGTTGACTGATGATCTTAATCAACCGGATGTAAAACAAACCATTGCATCCCTGGGACTGTAATCAATGACCTTTGAACATACCTCCGTCATGCCACAGGAAGTGGCCCGCCATCTGAACCTGAAACCGGGGGACATGTGCGTGGACGGAACCCTTGGCGGTGCTGGCCATGCCGCTGAAATGGTCAATCAAATTTCTCCGGGGGGCCGTTTCATCGGCATTGACCAGGACATGGATGCCATTGAAAATGCCCGTATAAAACTATCCCGCAAGGACAGCCATATTACCATTGTTCATGACAATTTTTCACATATGTCTGAAATTCTTAAAAACATGAACATTAAAGGTGTGGATGCCATCCTCCTTGACCTCGGGCTTTCCCTTCATCAACTCAGAAGGGGACAGCGAGGTTTTAGTTTTTTAAAGGATGAACCCCTGGACATGCGTATGGACAAACGCCATGGAATCACGGCTGCGGATATTGTTAACACCTTTACCCAGAAGGAACTCACCGATATTTTTTTCTCCTATGGGGAGGAACGCATGTCCCGGCAGATTGCCCGAAGGATTATTGAATCGCGAAGCCTGGCACCCATCACCACCAGTATTCAACTGGCGGCAATTATAACAGATGCCATTCCGACCAAGGTGGCAAGAGCCCAGAAGATTCATCCGGCAACTCGGGTATTCCAGGCCCTGCGGATCAAGGTAAATCGGGAACTGGAGCGTCTGGAAAAAATCATGGAACAGATCCCCTCACTGCTGAACCCGGGGGGAAGGATCTGCATCATATCCTTTCATTCCCTGGAAGACCGCATTGTAAAGCATGGTATAAGAGCCTTTGAAAACGGATGTACCTGTCCCAGGGATTTTCCCCAATGCACCTGTGGTTTTACCCCCTGTCTGAAATCCATCTCCCGGAAACCATTTCTCCCCACGGCCACAGAAATTGCCACGAATCCCATGGCACGCAGTGCCCGATTGCGGGTTGCTGAAAAAATTTAAGCAGTGATCAGAACCAATACAAAGAAAAACGCCCCCGGGAAAACGCCAACCACATTCCAGGGAAGATGGCTTGTAATTATTGTGTTTTTTATTTTTGAACTGCTATTTTACACATGGATTCGGGTGGAAATCAGCACCACGGGCAAAGAAATTTCAAAGGCACAAGCTCGGCAAAAAGAAAAAAGGGCATACCAGTCGGAGCTGATCGTGGAAAAAGAGAGGCTATCTTCACCGGAACGTATCATGACCATTGCCCGGGATAACCTGGATCTTCACACACCAGCACCAGAACAGATTATTAATATGGATGACATGCCATGACCCAGGAGATTTTCCAGAAAATATCCACACGGATACGTGTGATGGAATTTTTATTCGGGTTCGTCATTTTGCTAATTGCAGGTAGGGCCGTCATGCTGCAGTTGTTTGATACAGACCAACTCACCGGGCTTGCAAATAAAGACTTGATGATACAGGTTGATCTACAGGGAAAACGGGGGGATATTCTTGATCGGAACATGAAAAAGCTCAGCACCAGCCTGGATGCCATATCCATTGCCGCCGCTCCGGTGGACATACTTGATCCCCGGCAGGCGGCCCGCACCCTGGCCCCTCTGCTGCAATTGGATGAAAGAGTCCTTACCGAGAAATTTTCTTCGGGGAAAAAATTTATGTGGCTGAAAAAAAAGCTCTCCACCGGGGAGGCAGACAAAATAACCGCCCTGAAAATTCGTGGCATTCTGCCAATTAAGGACACCATCCGATTTCACCCCAGCCGGGAACTGGCTGCCCAGGTAATCGGCATCACAGGGTGGGATGATATGGGGAAAGAAGGGCTTGAGTTCAAGTTTGATTCACAGCTCAAGGGAAGGACTGAAAGCATACGAATAAAAAAAAACGCACTTAAAATAATTGAAGAAAAGACCCGGGCCTTGAGGGGTGAATCCCTAGTACTCACCCTTGATAAAACCATACAGTACATTGCAGAAATGGCCCTGAAAAAAGCGGTTATTGACAATGATGCAAATTCCGGCATTGCCATTGTCATGCAACCTGCCACCGGTGAGGTTCTTGCCATGGCCCATTTTCCCCTGTTTAATCCCAATATTTTTGGTGAATTTGACCAGAAAACATGGCGAAACCGGGCCGTAACTGATGCCTTTGAACCCGGCTCCACCCTGAAAATTTTCTTAGCAGCGGGGGCTCTGGACCAGGGAGTAAGCTCTCCAGACGCCCCTTTTTTCTGTGAAAACGGAGCCTTCAGGGTTGGGAATAAGACCATAAGGGATACCCACTCCTATGGCTGGCTCACACTTGGACAGATTGTCCAGGTTTCCAGCAACATCGGCGTTACCAAAGTAGCCATGCAAATGGGAAGTGAAAAACTCCACAACACGCTCACCCGTTTTGGATTTGGAGAAAAAACCGGCATTTCCTGCCCCATTGAAACCACGGGGACCCTTATGCCTCCAGGCAAATGGACCTCCATTGACACGGCGGCCATTGCTTTTGGCCAGGGCATTGCCGTATCGGCCATACAACTTGCCGGTGCCGTTTCCACCATTGCCAACAAAGGCATACGAATGGAACCCCGTCTTATCCGTGCCTTGCTTAAAGGAGATGGTTCCCTTAAAAAAAAATATCCCCCTACCCGGCTGGGCAGGGCCGTTTCAGAAACCACCGCCTTCAATGTTACCCGAATGATGCGTTCGGTGGTACAAGAGGGAGGCACCGGCACCCGGGCCGACCTTCCCGGCTATGAGGTCTGTGGAAAAACCGGCACGGCCCAGAAGGCCAAACGATTTGAGAAAGGGTATTCCGACACCGCATACACAGCAGTATTTGTGGGGTTTGCCCCCCAGAATAACCCACAGATGACAGTGGTGATCATTGTGGATGAACCCCGAAAACATCATTATGGTGGAGTGGTTGCGGCTCCGGCCTTTAAAACCATTCTGGAAAAAAGTTTTAATTACCTGAACATTGCCCCACACATGAAACAGGGGCAATCCTTGGCCCCTGGGGCCAGCGGAGCATAACCCGTGAGACTTTCTTATCTAACAAAAACCTGTACCCCCCTATGGGAAAGAAATCTTTCCTCTGACCTGGAACCTGGCAACGACCCGGAAATTGTATCCATCCATTACAGGGCCCAGGAGGTAACCCCCGGCGGACTTTTCATTGCCATCAAAGGACTTAAGGCCGACGGCCATGATTACATTGACCAGGCCATTGAAAACGGGGCCGTTGCCGTTGTGGTGGATCAGCATGTTAAAACAAAAATCCGCAGTATTGCCGTAAAAAGCACCCGACGGGCCATGTCCGCCATCAGCGCACGCTTTTATGGCAACCCTTCTGAGAAACTCGTCCTGATGGGCATCTCCGGCACCAACGGCAAAACCACCACCACTTGGATTGTGGAGCATATCTTAAAGGCCGCAGGATATGAAACCGGTGTCATCGGCACCATCAACTGGCGATACAAAAATCAGGTTGCAGATACCCCGGTGACCACCCCGGAATCCATGGACCTGCAGCGCATGCTGGCAGTCATGGTAACGGCCGGGGTCACCCATGTTGTCATGGAGGTCTCTTCCCATGCCCTGGATCTTCACCGGGTCCGAGACTGCTTTTTTGACGCCGCCATTTTCACAAATCTCACCCAGGATCACCTGGACTATCATAAAACCATGGGTGCCTACTGGGCCTGCAAAAAAAAATTGTATACCCGCCAGCTGGCCCGGGGCAGCAAAAACGGCCGGGCCATCATCAATATTGATGATCAAAGGGGTGCAGATCTTGCCCAAACCCTCTTACCCGCCCCCATAACCACCGGTACCGGTGCCGATGTAAGGGCCATAGATATTGTGGAAGATATCTCCGGTATCAGGGCAATGCTTGACATCCATGGGATTAAAAACCATTTTTCTTCCGATCTCACCGGCGCGTTCAACCTGGAAAACATTCTGTCCGCCGCCGGAGGTGCCCATGCCCTTGGGATAGCCCCGGACATCATCTGCCGGGGTATTGAAGACTGCAAAGGAGTCCCGGGACGTCTGGAACGGGTGGCTAATCCCGGCAACCGCTTCATCTTTGTGGACTACGCCCACACCCCGAATGCTCTGGAATCCATATTAAAAACATTAAAACTGCGGGCTCCGGGCCGGATCATCACAGTATTCGGATGCGGAGGAGACAGAGATCGCTCCAAACGTCCCGTAATGGGGAACATTGCAGCCACATACAGCGACATTGCCCTAGTCACATCGGATAATCCCAGAACAGAACCCCCCGAAGAAATCATCAAGGACATTCTGACTGGCATTACATCCTCCGCCCACTCCCATGAAAAAGTGACCTGGCTTTCCAGATTAACGGACCTGGGTTCATCTGTGCCTCCCATCCTGGTGGAACCTGACCGGAAAAAAGCCCTGCAGGCAGCGGTAGAACTGTCCCGTTCCGGGGATATCATCCTCGCCGCTGGCAAGGGCCATGAAACCTATCAGGTAACGGCCCGGGGCATCATTGATTTTGATGACCGTCTCATACTCCAACAAGCCATAAATCAGGCGAGCTGGAAAAAGGAAGAAAAGGCATGAACCAGAATCCTCCCATTGCCTGGCACACAGACCATGTGATTGAAGCCCTTGAAATGACAGCCCCCCCCCGGGTTTATCCCCGTATTTTTGCCGGTATTTCAACGGATTCCAGATCCATCACCGGTGAAGATCTTTTTGTGGCCCTCCAGGGTGATACCTATAACGGACACCAGTTTATCTTCCCGCTTCTGGAACGGGGCATTAAAGGGTTTGTGGTAAAGACAGCCTTTTTCAACTCCCTTTCCCCCGCTGAAAAGGAACAGTTCTCCGGACAAAATGCCTGTGTTTTCTGCGTGGACAATCCCCTGAGTGCGCTTGGCAGGCTTGGGGCCTTCCAGCGCCGGAGATCCAATGCAAAAATCATTGCCATCACCGGATCCTGTGGAAAAACCTCCACCCGGGAAATGATTGCCTCCATTTTAAGACAAAAATACACGGTGATGTCCACCCCGGGTAACCTTAATAACGAAATCGGCCTGCCTCTTACTCTACTCAAGTTATCTTCTGCCCACCAGTGGGCCGTGGTGGAGATGGGCATGAACCATGAAGGCGAACTCACACGGCTGGGCAACATGGCAAAGCCGGACATGGGAATTATCACAAATACCTTCAAGGCTCATCTGGAAGGACTGGGATCAGTGGAGGCCGTGGCCCGGGCAAAATCAGAACTGCTTCCCTGTATTAGAGAAAAAGGGCTGGCCATTCTCAACCGAGATGATAAAAGATTCCCCATCATGGAAAAAGTGGCCAGAACACGTCCCATTCACTGTTGTTTTTTCGGCACCAGTGGTGACGCACATGTGTCTGCCCAAAACATTTCTTCGGACGGTGAAAGCATTAGCTTTAACCTGAAAACCACCACAGACAATCCCCCCGCCACCATACAAATCACCCTTCAGACCCCGGCACCAGTGATGGTACAAAATGCCCTGGCCGCGGCTGCGGCTGCCCTGGGAGCAGGTATGGATCCCAGTGACATACGCCGTGGACTTGGGACTTTCCGACCGGTGAAGGGACGCATGGAAATTCTGGAAACCCAATGCCAGGACAACGCTGGAAAGATAAAAATCATCAATGACACCTACAACGCCAACCCCGGCTCCATGGCAGCGGCCCTTAATATCCTGAAATCCCAATCCAACCACAGCCCCACCGTTGCCGTACTTGGGGACATGCTGGAACTGGGGGATCAAGCAGGCATGCTGCACAGAGAATTGGGTGAACTTGCAGCAGGAGTGGGACTTTCCCATCTTTTCCTCCACGGGAATATGGCGGTTCATGTCATGGAAGGTGCTCTGTCAAAGGGTTTCCCCCGGGAAAGAATCCTCACAGGAAGCCATGCGGCCCTGACGAACGACCTTAAAAAAATTCTCACCCCTGGAATGTGGATTCTTGTAAAGGGATCCAGGGGAATGCACATGGAACATATTGTAACGGCACTGCAGCAGCGCCTTGGAGAAAAAAATTAATCATGCTCTACGACCTCTTATATCCGCTGCACACGGATATTTCTTTTTTCAATATATTCAGGTACATCACCTTCAGAACCATTTATGGGGGGCTCACGGCGTTCACCCTTTGTTTTGTGCTTGGTCCCTGGGCCATCAAAAAACTGTCCCGGCTGCAGATTGGTCAAATCATCCAAAAAGACGGTCCCCAGACACATCTGGAAAAAGAAGGTACCCCCACCATGGGTGGGCTGCTCATCCTTTTTTCCATCACCGTATCAACTTTTCTATGGGCACGTTTATCCAACCACTATATTTCCATCACCCTGTTGAGTCTTTTGATCTTTGGTCTCATAGGGTTCATTGACGACTACCTCATGCAGATAAAAAAAAGAAACATGGGCTTCACGGCCCGTGGCAAATTCATGTGCCAGATGGTTGCTGGCCTGGGAATCTCCTGGCTTATATATCAATGCCCTGATTTTACCACTGAACTGACCATTCCTTTCTTTAAAAGCCTCTCCCCGGATCTTGGAATCTGGTATATTCCCTTTGCCACATTGATCATTGTGGGCACCTCAAATGCCGTCAATCTCACCGACGGGCTGGATGGTCTGGCCATCGGCCCCATCATCATTGCTGCGGTGGCCTACATGCTTTTTGCCTATGTGGCAGGGCACATTAAAATCGCCCAGTACCTCCAGGTTCAACCCGTGGCTTCCTGCGGAGAATTGTCCATTGTATGCGGCATTCTTGCCGGTGCCGGTCTGGGATTTCTATGGTTCAACGCACATCCGGCCCAGGTCTTCATGGGAGATTCAGGCTCCATTCCCCTGGGGGCAATCCTTGGCACCCTTGCTATCATGACCAAACAGGAAATTCTGCTGTTACTGGTGGGAGGACTCTTTGTCATTGAGGCCTTATCGGTGATCATCCAGGTGGGTTATTTTAAAATGAGCCACGGCAAACGGGTCTTTCGCATGGCGCCTCTGCACCACCACTTTGAACTCAAGGGATGGCCTGAATCCAAAGTGATCGTACGCTTCTGGATTATTGCCATCACCCTGGCCCTTGTCTCATTGAGCAGCCTTAAAATACGTTAGGATATATCCATGGTAAACATAAAACCCCCTTACATTCTCATTGTTGGTCTTGGACGATCCGGCACGGCCATGGCCCGTTTTCTTAAAAAACAGGGGCACCATGTGGTGATTACAGACATTGATGCCACCCGGGCAGAAAAGGGCCGAGAACTGGAAAAAACAGGTATTATCACAGAAATCGGCTTCCACGATGCCGCCACCTTTGATGGAGCACAAATGATCATTGCAAGCCCAGGGGTTCCCCTTAATATGCCCCACCTTGCAAGGGCAGCCCAAAAAGGCATCCCCATCCGAGGAGAGCTGGATGTGGCCGCAGAATATATCAAGGTTCCCCTGGTGGCGGTGACGGGAACCAACGGTAAAACCACGGTGACCACCCTGATTGATCTTCTGCTCCGGTGCAGTTACCCCCAGGTGTTTACCGGTGGCAACATCGGCATTCCACTGATCCAGTACTTTGAACAGGCTACACCCGCCGGTGTGGGGGTGGTGGAGGTGAGCAGTTTTCAGCTGGACACGGCCAGAGACTTCAAACCCCATGTGGCCCTTCTTTTAAATATTTCCCCGGATCACATGGATCGTTACCCCAACCCGGATGCCTATACGGCATCCAAATGGCAAATTTTTGCCCACCAGGATGAAAACGATGTGGCCATCCTGGGCAGCAGTCTTGCCTGCTTCACCAGGCAGATTTCACAACTCAAGGCCAAGATCTTTTTCATTTGCCAGGGCCACGAACCTCCACCGGCAAATGGTGCCCACATTGAAAAAGACAGCATATTTTTTTACATGGACGGGCAAAGAATTCCGGGAGAACTGTGCATTGAAAAAATCCCCCTTAAAGGCCGGCACAATCTTGAAAACATTGCAGCATCGGCCATGGCGACCCTTTGCATGGGAATCCTCCTGGCGGACATTGAACAAACCGTGTATAAATTTACGGGGCTGCCCCATCGCATGGAATATGTCACAACCATGGATGGGGTTGCCTACTATAACGACTCCAAGGCAACCAACCCTGATGCGGTGATAAAGGCCGTGTCCTGCTTTGAAGACTTGATCCTCATCATGGGGGGCAGAGAAAAAAATACGGATTTTTTAACACTGCAGAAAAGCATCAAATCCCATGTAAAACATCTGATCCTCCTGGGAGATGCTGCAGAAAAGATAGAAAGAACCATGGCGGGGCTATGTGACATATTCCTGGTTAACAGCATGGAAACTGCTGTCAAAAAGGCACAGGCCCTGGCCCGAAAAGGGGACACAGTGATGCTCTCTCCGGCCTGTGCCAGTTTTGACATGTACACAAGCTATGGACACAGGGGAGATGATTTTAAATATCAGGTCAAACAATTGAAAAAACATGAACAAAAAAATTGACATCACCGCACCATTTTCACAGGAACCTTCCATACTGGTACCCGTGCTGATCATTGCAGGCCTTGGCATTACCATGGTGTACAGTGCCAGCGCAAATATTGCCTTGGAAAACCACGGTACCCCTGTGCACTATGCCGGGCGTCAATTGCTTTTTTTCGCCCTGGGACTTGGCTTCATGTATCTTGGGGCCTGGTTTCCCCACCAGTATCTCCAAAAACTTACCTATCCGCTGCTGGTACTGGCAGTAGTTCTCATGCTGGGGGTACTGACCCCCCTTGGTACAGATGCCGGCGGAGCCAGTCGCTGGCTCAAAATAAAGGGCATCACCTTTCAACCTTCGGAACCCGCCCGACTAAGTCTGGTGCTCTACCTTGCATATTCCCTGGCAGCAAAAGTGCCAAAACAGGAAAAGATCCGTTCATTTTTCATCGGTTTTCTCCCCCATGCCATGGTCATGGGGCTGTTGACAATACTGCTGCTGCTGCAAAAAGACATGGGCTCCATTGTCATCATCTGCTTTATCACTTGGTCAATGATGTTCATTGCCGGTGTACCCCTTACTCACCTTCTCTCCATTGTACTGCCAGCCATTCCCTTTATTTATTTTTTTATTTGTCTGGTTGAATATCGAATGGAACGCATATTGACTTTTATTCATCCGTGGCAGGATCCCCTGAAGGCCGGATACCAGGTGACCCATTCCCTGAAAGCCTTTGCATCGGGGGGGGTCTTTGGCAAAGGCATCGGCCTTGGCTTCCAAACCGGCCATTACCTGCCCAAACCCCACACGGATTTTATTTTTTCCGTCATTGGTGAAGAACTTGGACTTGTGGGTGTATTAACCATTCTTGTGCTCTACAGCCTTATTTTAAAACGGGGTGCAGACATTGCCCGATCCGCCAGCACGCTGTTTGGCAGCTTCCTGGCTGCGGGCATCACCATTCATCTGGGGCTCCAGGTTATGATCAATGCCGGGGTGACCCTGGGAATGCTGCCCACCAAGGGGCTAACCCTGCCCTTTATCAGCTATGGCGGAACCTCCCTTGTGATGAGCATGGCCGCCATGGGCATTTTAATGAACATCGGCCGAACAGGCACTGTGAATTCCCGAAAAAAAGCAACCGGACCAGACCCCCGCCTAGAACCATCATCCATATCTTCACTTAAAAGGAGTGCCCTTGGCCAGACCCGTTAAAATAATCATTGCCGGTGGAAAAACCGGCGGGCATCTTTTCCCGGGCATTGCCGTGGCCCAGGCCCTTAAAGATCAGCTTGACAATGTCCGTATTCTCTTTGTGGGAACGGGTACGCCCTTTGAACACGAAACCCTTTCAACCTATGGATTTGCCCATGCTGCCATTGCTGCCAGGGGAATGAAGGGCAAGGGAATCCGGGAAAAACTCTCTGCAATGGCCCGTATTCCCTGGAGCATTTTCCAGGCTGGCCGGATCCTTTTCGCATTTAAACCGGATCTGGTACTGGGGGTGGGGGGCTATTCTTCGGGTCCGGTACTCATGGCAGCCAGATTCATGGGAATTTTAACGGCCATCCAGGAACAGAACGCCATGCCCGGCATCACCAACCGAATACTGTCACGGGTGGTTCACAAAATTTTCATTTCTTTCAAAGAGACAAAAACACTTTCCACAAGACCCCATACGCTTCACACCGGTAACCCCATACGGAAAACCAGCCCCTTGCCTGCAACACCTGCACGGGGAACCTCTCTTTGTTCCGGGGAGAAATTTACCCTCCTGATCACCGGTGGCAGTCAGGGTGCCTCAAGCATCAACAAGGCGGTTTCAGATGCCGTGGCCCTGCTGAAAGACAAATCGCTTTATACCATCATTCACCAGACCGGCAACGCTGACCAGGAACGGGTGGATGCCGAATACCAGGGCATGGGAGTGAATGCCACGGCCCGGGCCTTTTTCCATGACATGCCGGAACTGCAGAAAAAAGCAGATCTCATCATCTGCAGAGCCGGGGCCGGTACCCTGTCTGAAATCACCGCCCTTGGCAAACCCGCCATTCTGGTGCCATACCCCCATGCAGCGGATGATCACCAGAGATACAACGCCCTGGCCCTTGAAAAAAGGGGAGGAGCCATCATGATTGCCGATGCGGATCTCACCGGACCACGCCTTGCATCCTTGATTGAAAGGCTAAGAAAAAATCCAGAACAGCGAAAACAAATGGCCCGGGCGGCAAAAGGTTTCGGCATGCCCCTTGCTCGGGACGCCGTGGCCCGGGAAATTATTCATCTTATTTCAAAAAACAGGTAATATTCATGTACCAGAAAAATTATCATATTCATTTTGTGGGAATTGGCGGCATCGGCATGAGCGGCATTGCAGAACTGCTCCTGGGCCTGGGATACCTGGTGTCCGGGTCCGATGTAAACGCCTCCGACATCACCCGGCGGCTGCAATCCTTGGGGGCCACCACATATACCGGACATAAACAAGAGCAAATCCAGGGGGCCAGTGTCATTGTCACCTCCACTGCCATTTCCAAAAACAATCCGGAAGTTACTGCGGCCCGGGAGCAGGGGATTCCCATCATTCCCCGGGCAGAAATGCTGGCAGAACTCATGCGCATTAAATATGCCATTGCCATATCCGGAGCCCACGGCAAAACATCCACCACCTCCATGGTAGCCCATATTCTCAACCGGGCGGGCCTTGACCCCACAGTGGTAATCGGCGGCCTATTAAAAAATCTCAACACCAATGCCCTTCACGGCAAGGGAGATTACATCGTTGCCGAGGCAGACGAAAGTGACGGATCTTTTCTTAAATATACCCCAGCCATTGCAGCGGTAACCAACATTGATCTTGAACACCTGGACTTTTACACGGGCATTGAAGACATCAAGGCAAAATTCAAGCAGTTCATCAATTCGGTTCCCTTTTACGGCCTAGCCGTTCTGTGCCTGGACAATGAGCATATCCAGGACATGCTGCCAGACATCAAGGTAAGACATACCACCTTCGGCCTGACGGCCCAGGCGGATCTCAAAGCCATGGACATTGAATTTAAAGGCATTCGCTCTCTATTCCGGGTGGTACACCAGGGGGTTTCCCTTGGCCGCATCCAGCTAAATTTGTCCGGAAAACACAATGTTTCCAATGCCCTGGCAGCCATTGCCATTGCCCTGGAACTCAACATTGACTTTTCCACCATCAAAACCGCCCTGGAGGACATTGAGGGTGTGAAACGACGTCTGGAAGTAAAGGGAGACATCAATAATATTCTGGTGATGGACGACTATGGCCACCACCCCACGGAAATCAAGGCCACCCTGAAGGCCATCCGGGAAAGCCGACCCCACAGGCGGTTGGTGGTAATTTTTCAGCCCCACCGTTATTCCAGAACAAAAGCACTTTTTGATGCCTTTACCAGGGCCTTCTACCAGTCGGACATTTTGATTGTTCTACCCATTTATGCCGCCAGTGAAACGCCCATCAAAGATGTGGATTCCCAGACCCTGTGCCGGGGCATCAAGGCCCACGGACATAAAGAGGTCCATTGCGCCCAGAATGTTGACCAGTGTCTTTCCATGCTGATGGAAACGGTGAAGCCCAACGATCTGGTTCTCACCTTGGGGGCCGGTGATGTGTACCGTCTGGGAGAAACTTTTATTCATCAACTGGAGGAACGATAACACGTGCTTTGCACCCCTGATACCGCATCTCCACGTGAATGTAAGCCCGTCGGGCAGGTACACCAACCTGCCCCAGGCAGATCTGTCCTGCCCCATGGTGCATTCATGCAGCTAACAAAGGACCAGCTTGCATCACTTGGAATCCGCCGCAATGAGTCCATGAAAAAGCATACCTCTTTCAAGGTGGGGGGACCGGCAGATCTCTTTGCCAGACCTGACAGCCTTGATCATCTTGAAAAGATACTGTGCCTGGCAGCAAAACATGAACTGCCCATCACCCTCATGGGCAGCGGTACCAACCTGCTGGTAAAAGACAGGGGGATCAGGGGCCTTGTCATCTCCATGACGGCCCTGAAATACCCCACGGTGATCACCCCGCTGGAAAAGGATAAATACCGGGTCAGGGTATCCGCCGGTACCATCCTTGCTGGCCTGTACAGAGAAACCATGAACCATGGCATCTGTGGCATGGAATTTGCCGCCGGTATCCCGGGAACCGTGGGTGGAGCTGTGATGATGAATGCCGGAACCAATGAAGGAACCATGTCCGATGTGGTTGAATCCATTGATTTCATGCTTCCCCTTAGAGGCATAGTCACCCTCCCCGCATCGGCACTGCATTTTTCCCATAGAAACCTTGCTTTCAATATAGATTTCCACAAAAGACATCAGCCGGTGCTTGTGGGTGTCACTCTGATAATGACCCCCAATGACAAAATACAAATTCAAACCCGATGGGGAAATCTGCTGCAGAAACGAAAAAAAAATCAACCTGCCCACGGTGCCAGTGCAGGCTGTTTTTTTAAGAACCCGCCCCGGGGAGAGTCCGCCGGTGCACTCATTGACCAGGCCGGACTTAAAGGATTCCGAGTGGGAGATGCCATGGTATCTGAAAAACATGCAAACTTCATACTGAACACAGGGCAGGCAACGGCCCGGGATATTCTGACCCTGAAACAGATCATTGAAGAAAAAGTACACAACCGTTTCGGTATTCTCCTGGAAAACGAGGTGAAAATTGAAGGTGAATAAAAAAATAAAAAAAACAGCTAAATCCCCCGCCGGCATTGCATCCATCCTTCCGGGATTTGAGTTCATGGAAACCATTGATCTGGCCATTAGATTTATCTTCACCATTGTGGCCATCATGCTTACGGCCTTGTTTTTTATTTTTATCTACGATTATGCTACCCAGAGTACTTATTTTGCCATTACCAAAATTTCCATACACGGACTAAATAGGCTGACAGAAAATCAGGCCCTGATGCAGGCAGAATTGCATCCCGGTGATAACCTGTTAAATATCAATGCTTTTAAGATAGAAAAAAGACTGGTGGCCCACCCATGGATACAGTCAGCCAAAGTGACCCGAAAACCGCCCCATGCCCTTGAAATTGCGGTCCAGGAAGAGGTTCCCCTGGCCCGGGTGGACATGGGAGCCCCCCCCTCACTGATAATTAATACCCAGGGAATTGCCTTTACCCCATACGACCCGGAAACATTCTCCATGGACATGGAGCTGCCCGTAATAAAGGGGCTTACCCTTGAAAAAAAACAGGGTATTTTTGGCTTTTACGGTAACCTTTACCAGGATGTTCTGGCACTGCTCAAAGATGATTTAGGTACGCCCATCTCCGCCATCACCGCGGACAGCGCCACAGGCATTGCCGTTGAAACATATTTCCCATCCCAGGCCGGCCGCGGACAATCCCCTGCCCTCCCCACTACCCTGAAACTGGGCTTTTCACAATTCAAGCTCAAATTTAATACGGCCGGGAAAATATTTCATTATCTTGAACAACAGGGTACACCGGAAATCATTACCACCATGGACCTGTTCAACCTGGAACGGGTCATTGTCACCCCGGGAAGACATGCCCCGGGCACAGACATAACAGGAGGAGCTTAAATTGCAGGAAAAAGAAAAAATCATCGTCGGCCTGGACATCGGCACCACCAAGGTATGTGCCGTTGTGGGGGAAATGGTCGGCCGTGAAATTAACATCATCGGCATGGGAAAAAGCCCCTCAACCGGCATGAGAAAAGGTGCGGTTGTCAATATCGAGTCCACCGTGGAAGCCATCCGCCATGCCGTTGATGAAGCTGCCATCATGGCGGAATGCGACATCACCCAAGTATATGTGGGGATTGCCGGGGGGCATATTAAAGGATTTAACAGCCATGGCATCACCGCCATAAAAGGCCAGGAAATTACCCAGGTGGATCTGAACCGGGTAATTGAAGCGGCAAGTGGCATTGCCGCAAAGCCGGACAGAAAAACCCTCCATGTGATTCCCCAGGAATTCATCGTGGATGAACAGGAGGCCATTCAAAACCCCCTGGGCATGACCGGGGTACGCCTGGAAGCAAAAATTCACATTGTCACCGGTGCCATGTCATCGGTGGACAACATCATAAAATGCTGTAACAAGGCAGGGCTTAATGTGTGTGCCATTGTGCTGGAATCCATGGCTTCCGGCGAAGCCGTACTCACCCCGGAGGAAAAAGAACTGGGGTGTACCCTGATTGATATCGGGGGAGGCACCACCAATCTTGCTATATTCAAAGGCAATAACATCAAATACACCTTTGAACTTCCCCTGGGTGGACAGACCATCACCAATGACATTTCCATCGGGTTGAGAACCCCATCCAACGAGGCGGAGCACATAAAACTTGTCCATGGAACCTGTCTTCGTGAGCACATAAAAAAAGGAGAACAGATTGATGTTTCAGGCATGGGAGGACGGGAACCCAAAAAACTCTCCCAGGATATTCTGGTGGATATCATTGAACCCCGGGTGGAAGAGATGGCCACGATTTTAAAAAATGAAATTCACAGTAACGGGCTTGAAAATGCCTTTACGTCGGGAATTGTACTCACCGGAGGTACGGCCCTTTTAAACGGCATTGAAGACATCATTGAATCGATATTCAATGTACCTGTGCGCATGGGAACACCTTATAACATCGGCGGGCTTAAAGATGTGGTGAACAACCCGGGCTTTGCCACGGGGGTGGGACTGGTTATTTATGGCAGCAAAAACAGCAGTAAAGGAAATCCGGATCAGGGTCAAAATACCGGCTTGTCCAAATTCATGGCAAGACTGGTACAGTGGTTCAGGGATATTATTTAAAATGAATGGGGATAGTTAGGTTCACAGGTTAACATATTTTTAAAACATGTCCTTCATTTTCCGGGAATCGCCTCAAAAAAAGTCAACGGCTTTTAATGGGATGGGCGAGACCATACTAAAAATGGACAAAAGGATTCATTACCTACGCTGGATTATCCGTTGGGACACGGCGTGACACAAGCGTATAAATCGAACAGGGGGAATTATGAGCTTTTCTTATGTGGAAACAAGCAATCAGGCAAACATTAAGGTCATAGGTGTTGGCGGTGCCGGTGGAAACGCCATTAATAACATGATTGAATCCAATCTCTCGGGGGTGCAGTTCATTGTTGCCAACACCGATGTTCAGGCATTAAATATATCCAAAGCAGACCATAAAATTCAGCTGGGGGTGGAACTCAGCAAAGGCTTGGGAG
This sequence comes from Desulfocicer niacini, assembly GCF_054657595.1. NCBI lineage: Bacteria > Pseudomonadati > Thermodesulfobacteriota > Desulfobacteria > Desulfobacterales > Desulfobacteraceae > Desulfocicer > Desulfocicer niacini. The sequence goes on along the minus strand of NZ_BAAHYK010000001.1, from coordinate 30,094 downwards.
CCGGAGCCAATCCCCAGAAGGGAAAAGAAGCGGCCCTGGAAAATGTAGATGAAATCAGAGAAGCACTCCATGGCAGTGATCTTGTATTTATCACCGCAGGCCTGGGAGGAGGAACCGGCACGGGTGCAGCTCCGGTTGTGGCAGAAATATGTAAGGATCTCGGCATATTAACCGTGGCAGTAGTATCAAAACCCTTTGCCTTTGAAGGTAGATCCAGAATCCAAAAAGCAGAAGCCGGCCTTGAAGAATTAAGGGGCATAACCGACACCCTGATAACCATTCCCAATGACCGGCTCCGGGGACTTGCCGCCAAGGGAGAACGCATGGTGGACATGCTGATCAAGGCAGATGAAATTCTCAATCACTCGGTGAAGGGCATCACCGATCTAATCATGGTGCCCGGACTTCTCAATCTCGATTTTTCCGATGTGAAGACCATCATGGGAAAATCAGGGATGGCATTGATGGGCATTGGCATTGCTTCCGGGGAAAACCGGGCCATTGAAGCGGCGGAACGCGCCATTTCACACCCCCTTCTGGAAGATATCTCCATCTCCGGTGCCCGGGGAGTACTTTTCAACATCGCATCCACCAGTGATATCACCATGGAAGAGACGATCACCGCATCGGAACGCATCCATGATGAGGTGGGTGATGAAGCTGAAATCATCTGGGGCCAAAGCCTTGATGAAAGCCTGGGTGATGAAATCAGAATCACCGTCATTGCCACTGGCATCGGTGAAGAACACAGACCCACTGTATCCAAGTTAAGTCCCCTTCGCAGTGCAACGGATCAGACGGGGAAAATTGCCACCCGCTCCACCACCATTGTCCGGGGAACCGTACGGCCCGTCAGCGAAGAAGATGAAAACAAAGACTGGCAGGATGATGTTAGCCCGGTCATTGTAACCCACCACAAAAAGGTGTCCAATGACGATGGACGAAATCACCATGAAAATACAAACCCTCCATCTGCATATCCGGGTTTTGACATTGACCCGAACAACCTTGATATTCCCACGTTTCTTCGAAAACCACGGGACTGATGGCTTACGGTCGGAAAAAGGGGGTTCCCGCCAGAGCCCCCATTGAAAAAGGACAGGTTGTAAGGCGCACAACCGGCGGAATCAAAGTAGCTCTGGTGTACCCCAACACCTACCGGGCCGGTATGTCAAGTCTGGGTTTCCAGAAGGTATTCCAATTATTCAATGCCATGGACTGCATGGACTGTGAACGAGTTTTTCTGCCGGAAACACCCTCCTCCCCGGCCCGAAGCTGTGAAACAGGGCGAGAGCTTGGCACCTTTGACGTCATTGCCTTTTCCATCTCCTTTGAGAATGACTATGCCAATATTGTCACCCTCCTTGACACCACCGGCATCCCGATCCGGCAAAACCAACGCAATGAACGCCATCCCCTGGTGATGGCCGGGGGGGTGGCCTGTTTTCTTAACCCGGAACCCTTGGCCCCCTTCATGGACTGTTTTCTTTTGGGGGAAATTGAAAACACGCTGCACCTTTTTTTAAATGAGATTCAAACACGTCCCCTAAAACAGCACCTTACCCCGGAACTGGCATTAAAAATCCCCGGTCTCTACATCCCCTCCCTTTACACCCCTGTCTATAACGGCAATATCTTTACCGGCCATGCCAAAAATCACCCCCTTGCCCCGGATACCATAAAAGTGCAACACCTTGCCCACCTGGAAGACCACCAGACCGTCACCGGTATCATTTCATCGGACACGGCATTTAAAAACACCTGCCTCATTGAAACCGGCAGGGGGTGCCACCATGGATGCAGGTTCTGCAGTGCCGGATTTATTTACAGACCCCCGAGAAATTATCCTGAAGCCGTTATCACAAAGGCCATGGAGCAGGCAAGCACTCTGACACACCGTATCGGGCTTGTCAGTGCAGCGGTATCCGATCATCCAAAGATCAATGACATCTGTACCTGGGGCATTGAAAAATCGTTGCACATCTCCTTTAGTTCCCTGCGCCTGGATGCCCTGACCCCGCAACTGGTAGACAGCCTTGCCGCCTCCGGGGTTAAAACCGCCACCATTGCCCCGGAAGCGGGCACCCAGCGCATGCGAAACATCATCAACAAGAAAATTACCCGCTCCCAAATTCTCTCCGCCGTGGAAACCCTCATCCATGGGGGTATTTTCAATCTGAAACTGTATTTCATGATAGGGCTGCCCTTTGAAACCGATGAAGACGTGGAGGGCATCATTTCGCTTACCCTTGACATCCGGAAAATTTTTCTTGCCCAGAGTATAAAAAAGAAAAAAATCGGGACCATAACCTTGAGTGTCAACCCCTTTGTGCCCAAGCCTGCCACCCCATTTCAATGGCTGCCCATGGCCCCTTTTGCGGTACTGAAACGCCGGAGTGCTCACCTTAAAAAATCTCTGAAAAAAGTTCCCAACATGAAAATCAATTGTGAATCACATCGCATGGCCAGGGTTAACGGGCTGCTTTCCCGGGGAGATCAGCGGGTGGCAGACATCATTGAAACCGCAGCCCGAAAGGGCTGGTCAAAGGCCGTGAACAAAAAAGATCTGGACCTATTTCTTTACAAAAAAATACACACGGAGGATCCCCTTGCCTGGGATATTCTGGACAATGGCATCAAAAAAAGCTTTCTGGCAAGGGAACTCAAACGTGCCCAAAATGAAAAGATAACCCCGGACTGCCCCATGGTACCCTGTGATCAATGCGGCATCTGCCGTTAATTTTTTTTACTTTTCGTTATGACTGGTGTTTATTGCCACGTATGTTTTTTTATATGAAAAGGTAGCCTTCAAGTTTACCTCAGCAGAGCCGCCCCCGACAGGCAGTAGGAACCCGCCAATTGAGCCGTCTATGGTTCCGGGCCGGGCCCATGGCCCGTCGGGGGCGGCGGCATAATGCCATTTTCATTATTCGTTGTGGCAGGTGCTTACTGCCATGTGGGTTCTTATATGAAAAGGTAGCCTTCAAGTTTACCTCAGCAGAGCCGTCCCCCGACGGGCAATAGGAACCCGCCAATTGAGCCGTCTATGGTTCCGGGCTGGGCCCATGGCCCGTCGGGGGGCGGCGGCATGGTGGCATTTTCAATATTCGTTGTGTCCGCCAGGACATGCTGATTATATGGAGGTAATCATGTATCTTGTCACAGCCGCTGAAATGCGGGAGATGGACAGAAAAACCATTGAACATTTAGGCCTACCCGGCCAGGTACTCATGGAAAATGCAGGAAGAAAAGCCATTGACATGTTCATGGCAGAATTTCCGGAGATACATTCAAAAAAAATATGTATCCTTGCCGGACGGGGCAACAACGGCGGAGACGCCCTTGTAATGGCAAGATACCTGTTAAACAAAGCCAAAGAGGTAACCACCTTTGTGTTCAGTGCCCGGGACAAAATCAAAGGAGATGCCCTGACCAACCTTATACTTCTGGAAACCCTGTGCAGGGAAAAAGGGGGAGAACATCTTTTTTTTATTCCAGACGCAGAGACCTTTGAAAAGTTTCGCTCTTCCATCCGCCATCATGATCTCTTTGTGGACGGTGTGCTGGGTACAGGACTAAATACCCCGGTGAGGGGCCTTTTCAAAGAGGTCATCACCACCGTCAACGAAACCCGCCGCCCCGTCTTCAGCCTGGACATTCCATCGGGCCTGGATGCGGACACCGGCATGCCCCTTGGCATCTGCATCAACGCCCAGGCCACGGCCACCTTCGGCTTTGCCAAAGCAGGTCATTTTCTGGGCAACGCAAGGGCCTTCACCGGACATCTGGAAGTCATGGACATCGGCATCCCCGATTATATTGCGGCATCAAGCCCCCCCCGGCTGCAGGTCCTCCAGCCATCCAACATTGCGCCTCTGTTTCCGCCCAGAGACATCAATGGACACAAAGGCACTTGGGGGCATGTACTCATCATTGCAGGATCCCGGGGAAAATCCGGTGCGGCCATCCTGGCAGCCAATGCCGCTGCGGCCGCCGGTACCGGCCTTGTAACCCTCGGCGTACCCGATGCCATCAACGACACGGTGGAAACCGGCACCATTGAAGCCATGACAGCCCCCTTGCCCGATGGGGAAAAGGGACATTTGACATACATGGCCTTTGACACTATACAGGAACTGGCCCGGAACAAATCTGCCCTGGCCCTGGGTCCTGGGCTGGGCACCCATGAAGATACCCGAAAACTGGTGAGTGCACTTGTTGAAAAAATCGATCTGCCCCTGATCCTGGATGCCGATGCCCTCAACTGCATTGCCCCTGCCCCCGGCCTTCTCAAAAAAAGAACCGCCCCCACCATCCTGACCCCCCACCCCGGGGAAATGGCAAGATTGACCGGCCAATCGGTGCAGAAGATCCAGGTGGACAGATTGGGAACTGCCCGGGAATTTGCAGCAGCATACCAGGTAATCCTGGTGCTCAAGGGGGCAGGCACCATAACTGCCCTACCCGATGGGAACGCTTTTTTCTGCCCCACCGGCAATCCCGGCATGGCCTCGGGGGGCATGGGGGATGTCCTCACAGGTATTATTGCAGGACTTGCGGCCCAGGGGCTTTGTCCGGCAGATGCGGCCCGGGCCGGAACCTTTCTGCATGGGGCATGCGGTGATCTTTTGGCCAGAAAAAAGGGCCCCTGGGGAGTTCCGGCCTCGGAGCTGGTAAATGTACTGCCTGAAATTTTTTCAGGAATTACCCAGTTGAATGGCAAAACGCTTGATCCCGTTCTCCCTTATTAATTATTAATCGGCCGTTTCATCAGAAAAATTTTGGGCTTGCTCATAATATGGGGTATGATTAGTTCAACGGGGTCAGGCTTGTGTTATTGGCGTTATCGCCCATAACCTGGGCAAACGCCAAAACCACCGATAATGCCAATAACAATAACGCAAACCTGAAACAATCAACATTGACTGGCAGCCCACACAGGTGGGCCATATCCATATGGAATCTGTAAAAATCATGACTGTTCACTTGTATTCCACCTCCCACGATCAGACCCAGGCCGTTGGGGAAAAACTTGGCAGATGCATCACCTCCCGCATGGTCATTTCCTTAAAGGGCAATCTGGGGGCAGGAAAAACCACCTTTGTCCAGGGACTGGCAAGGGGCCTTGGTGTGCCGGACACCTATTATGTCACCAGCCCCACCTACACCATCATCAACGAATACCCCGGCCGGATCCCCCTTTTTCACATGGATCTGTACCGTCTGGGGGAGGTGGATGAACTGGAATACCTGGGATTTGACGACATCATGGCCTCCCCCGGGGTCATCATTGTGGAATGGCCGGACATTCTGGGAGAAGATCTGGTCTCCTTTGATCTGGCAATCAGCATCACCACAGACACCGACTTTAACCGGAAGATAATTATTAAACCATCTGGACTTGATGGAACAAATCTGTTAAGGGACTTCTCACTATAAAAAAGCCCATCACAAAACATACCAGGAGCAGTTATGGCATTGAAGGTACAAAAATTCGGAGGGACTTCGGTTGCCGATATTGAGAGAATAAAAAATGTTGCAGACAGGGTAATCAAAACCCATAACCAGGGAGACCACGTGGTGGTGGTTTTGTCTGCCATGGCCGGTGTCACGGACGGCCTCATTGCTCTTGCCCACCAGGCGGCGGAAACACCCAACACCAGAGAACTGGATGTCCTGTTGGCCACAGGAGAGCAGACCACTGCGGCGCTGCTAGCCATGATGCTCAATCACAGGGGATACACCGCCAAGTCCCTTCTGGGCTTCCAGGCGGGTATTTTAACCGACATGACATCGGGAAAGGCCCGCATACGTGACATTGACGGAGCCCGTATCAAAGCGCTCCTGAATAAGGGGCATATTGTTGTGGTGGCCGGATTCCAGGGCCGGGATACTGCAGGGGACATCACCACCCTGGGCCGGGGGGGATCCGACACCTCTGCCGTTGCCATAGCCTCGGCCATCAAGGCTGACGTATGCGAAATTTATACCGATGTGGAGGGGGTATACACCACAGATCCCAGAATATGCAGCAAAGCAAAAAAAATAAACAGAATATCATATGAAGAAATGCTGGAGATGGCCATACTTGGTGCCAAGGTACTGCAAATTCGTTCCGTGGAATTTGCCAAGAAATTTAATGTCCCCGTGCATGTCAGGTCATCATTCAACGAAGAGGAGGGAACCATGGTGGTTAATGAAAGTGCAGACATGGAAAGCGCGGTTGTATCCGGCATCACATGTGATAAAAACGAGGCCAGAATCACCCTTAAAAAAGTACCGGATCAACCGGGTATTTCCGCCAGGGTATTTGGTCTTTTGGCCGAAGCAGAGATCATGGTGGACATGATCATTCAGAACACCCGCTCCGGCGGCGAAACCGATCTGACCTTCACAGTCACCAAGGATGATTTTCAAAAGGCCAAGGAGCTGTCTGAGAAAGCTGCCAGGGAAGTCAATGCCAAGGAAATACTCACCGCCGATCACATTGCCAAGGTTTCCGTCATCGGTCTTGGCATGAAAAGTAACTCCGGTGTGGCCGCCACCATGTTTAAGGCCCTGGCTGCGGAAAACATCAACATTCGCCTTATCAGCACCTCGGAAATCAGGATATCTTGCGTCATTGAAGAAAAATATGCAGAACTTGCCGTGCGGGTACTCCACACGGCATTTGGTCTGGATCAGGAGGTTGATGTCTGATCATCTGGGCAAATGTACGGACACTGCCCCACCCGGAATATCATCCCAGGGCCAGGTCAATCTCCTCACCAATACGTCGAGCTGCATCCCGGGGGTCAGTTGCCGTTCGGATGGGACGTCCCACCACGATGAGGTCGGCCCCGAACCCAACGGCCATGGCCGGGGTGGTGACCCGGGCCTGATCATCATTTTCAAGGACGGTCCATCCGGGACGAATCCCCGGGGTCACTGCCAGAAACGACCTTCCCAGTGCTTCCTTGACGACGGCCACTTCATGCCCCGAGCACACCACCCCGGCACACCCTGCTTCATGGGCCATCCCAGCCCTCTTTAACACCAGTTTTCCAGGATTCTCAACATACTTTTTTTCATACCCTGCCGCTTCAATGGTGCTGGCATCATTGTCTGTGAGAAGGGTAACTCCAAGCACCCGGGTTTTACCCTGGCTTGCGGCCACTGCCCGTTCCAGCATTTTCCGGTTGGAGGCACAATGCACAGTCACCAGATCAACCCCCATGCTGGCCACCTGTTCCATGGCCCGCCCCACGGTCTCTGAAATATCATGGAGCTTGAGATCCAAAAAAATCCCTGCGCTGCTGCTTTCCCGCACCATTTGAACCACGGCGGGTCCTTCTTTGATAAAAAGTTCCAATCCCACCTTGAACATGCCCACCATCCCTTCCAATTGCCGGACCTGGAACCGGGCCTCGGAAAGTGAGGGGACATCAAGGGGATAAACTATATACGCTGTACCTTTTTTTTTCATGCTTACTCCAGGCCAACCGCTTGCATTTAAGGTTGAAACCAATTGTGGATTAATGCTATTTAGTGTGAATAATATAAGGATCAACAAATATGAATTTAATCACTCAACTTTCGGTCTTCCGCGTTGATGTCCGGGTTCAGGCTTATTCTAGAGGCTGAAAAATGCAAATAATGCAAGCCGCTCCCCCATGAATCAATCAACACCAAAAGTTGAACTAATCACCAATATCATATGATTGGAGAAATGGCAAAAAGGGTTCTGCCACAGAGAAATAAGGCTTGGTAACAACCCTGATTTCCATCATACTTAACTTCTGGGTGCTGCAGGTTCCCCCTCGTGGACAGGCATGCCCCCAACACCGGAGTGTCATGCTCAGTAAAGACAAACACCAGATTTTAAAGCAGCTTCCCGGGGTGGATCACCTCATGGGCCTTGCCGTCAAAGATCAGCGATTCCAGGAAATCCCGTTATCGGCCATTAAAACCGCCACCCGGACCGTTCTTGAAAAGACCCGGAAGGACATTTTATCCAATAAAGCCAATGGCTGCCATCCAGAACACCTTCTGACCGAAATGGCGGCACTGTGTGCGGCCATGGTAGCCCCCCGCCTGGTACCGGTTATCAATGCCACCGGTGTGGTTCTGCATACCAATCTTGGCAGATCCCTGCTTGCCCCGGAGGCCCTTGACAACATCACCACCATTGCCGGTGGATATTCCAACCTGGAATTCAACATTGAAACAGGCAAACGAGGCCTCCGCTATGATGCCGTGGAACAGCTGATCTGCGAGCTCACCGGGGCCCAGGCCGCCATTGCGGTGAACAATAATGCAGGGGCGGTGCTACTGTGCCTGGATACCCTGGCCAAGGGACAAGAGGTTATTGTTTCCAGAGGAGAGCTGGTGGAAATCGGCGGCTCTTTCAGGATACCCGATGTCATGACCAAAGGCGGCTGCATCCTCAAAGAGGTGGGAACCACCAACCGGACCCACCTCAGAGACTATGAAAATGCCATAACCCAGGATACTGGGCTGTTGATGAAAGTACACACCAGCAATTACCGTATCCAGGGATTCACCGCATCTGTTGGCCTTTCCGATCTGGTGATTTTGGGCCAGCAAAACAAGCTTCCGGTGATGGAAGATCTTGGCAGTGGCTCCCTCATTGACCTGTCCCGGTTCGGCCTGGCCAGGGAACCCACCGTGGCCCAGGCGGTGGCGGCAGGGGCTGACATCGTAACCTTCAGCGGCGACAAGCTGCTTGGAGGTCCCCAGGCCGGTATCATCGTTGGAAAACGCTGGGCTCTGGAAAAAATCAAAGCCAATCCCCTGACCCGGGCGCTTCGCATGGACAAACTGACCCTGGCTGCCCTGGAGACAACCCTGTCCCTATACCGAGACGAAAGAAAAGCCTTGGCCCGGATCCCCATCCTCAGAATGCTGACCCTTTCCTTTGAGGATATTGCCGAAAGAGCCGCAGATATGATAAGCGTTTTAAAGAAAAAACTGGGCATCCATGCCCGAGTGGAGGCGGCAGACCTATCCTCCCGCACCGGGGGTGGGGCTTTTCCTGAACTCAAACTGCCCAGCCGCTGTGTCACCATCTCCAGCCCTGAAATTTCCGCAGCCCGCCTGGAAAAAGCCATGCGAAGCCATACCCCCGCCATCATAGGCAGAATTGACAATGGGTGCTTTGTCATGGACCCCCGAACCCTGCAGCCGGGAGACGATGACATCATCGCCGCTGCCCTGGAAACCATTCTGTGCAAAGACCCCTCATGAAAGAAGAAGACAGACTCCACATTGCCGAACAGTTTCTTGCATCCAGGGAGCTGAGCACCCCCTGGCACAAAGGGCTTACACCGCCCCGGGAATTTGTCTCGGACATGCTCATTAAGAGCAATTACAAGACCGAAGCCTTCTGCCTTAAACTCAACCGCTTCCAAGAACCCGGTGCATCACTGCTATGTATTGTCATGCGATTGACTGCCCCGGAGCCAGGGACTGAAAATTTCAGGGAGCAGCCTGAGCAAAATGAAATAATATCCAACATCACCACCACCCATGCCGGTGTCATGGCCTGGCTGGGTCCATGTGTACTTGCCATGGCCCTTCCCCTGTCCCCGGACAATTTACCCCAAGATTTGGCATCCGATATCAAACAAGAGATGGAAACGACCCTTGATATCATCATATCCATGGGCGCGGCACCATTTCCATGGATGAATTTCAGTCGCCAGGAAATCTTTTATCACAGTATCAGAGCCCTTGATCATTCAAGCTTCCACATTCCGGGCACCATCATTGCCCCCCCCAATGCCATCACCTTCAACATCATCGGTGACAGAAGGTATCAATCGGGTTTGTTTGAGTCAGCCATGGAAGAATATCATCTGGGACTGCTGCTGGATCCCAGTGATTTCAATCTGCTCAACAGCCTTGGGGTGTGTAACAGTGTCCTGAAACGCTTTGAAAAGGCCCTGGAGCAGTTTGAAAAGGCCCTTGAAATCATCCCCGATGATACCATGGCCCTTTACAATGCAGGACTGGTCTGCAACCTCATGGAGGACCTGGAAAAGGGAAGTAGGTACCTGACCCGGGCCAGCAATCTGAATAACAGCCTTTTTGAAATAGAACTGACGGCAGGTATTCTTTTTGCCAAAACAGATAACACCGCAATGGCCCTGAAGCACCTGGAAAAAGCGGCAAGCCTGTCCCCTGGAGCAGGACTGCCCCAGGCACTCATCGGAGATATCTGTCTTAAAAAAGGAGACTATCAAAGGGCCGTGACTGCCTACACAAGTGCCATTAAATGCAATCCCCGGGATCCCTGGAGCATGTCCGGCCTGGCACGGGTGTATGAGATTCAGAATATCAATAGGGACATAGCACTGTCCCTGGGCCGTCAAAGCATTGCCCTGGCACCTGAGATTGCCCTGTTTCGTCATCGACTGGGAAGAATTTATCTCAAAAAAGGATGGTATGAAAAGGCGGCAATGGAATTCACCGAAGGTGCCCGACATCTAAGTAATTTTTCATAATTTGTTGTGTCTGTAAGGACATACCCAATTTTAAAGGAATCAAATTTTATTGATATACCATTTATGTGCTTGGTCATAACTTGGACCACCCGTCTTAAGTTGGCGTGCCTACGGGGTCAGGTTTGTGTTATTAGAGCATGAGGTTTTTATCAGGCTCTGATGGTTTGACAACTATCTGTGTTTCAAGGCATATTTCAACAAAACCCTCAATAACGAAAGCCTGATCCCACCCTTATGTGGCCCATGTTCTGACTACCCCCCCCATTAATAAAGCCCGGGTTAGTTCATTCTATGAATGCCGCCCCAGGAAAACGGCAAATTAAAAACAGCCGAGTCCCTAAGCTGGACGAGCCAGAATCAAAGAGGCTTTCTGATTCTTTTGCCAAAAGAACACGAAGATCAGAGACAAAAATCTAAAAACCCAGAACTCTAATTTTTTCAGGTACCCCATGAAACAGATCATCCGTGAGACCCTTGAACAAAGTATTCAGGTAAAAAAAGACTTCATTAAAACCCATGTGGACAGGATGGAACACTGTGCAAGGCTCATGGCGAAGCGCTTTGAAACCGGCAAAAAATTACTTTTATTCGGCAATGGTGGGAGTGCCGCAGATGCCCAGCACATGGCAGCCGAGTTCATCAACCGTTTTCAAATGGAACGCAGGCCACTTCCGGCACTGGCCCTGACCACCGACAGTTCTGTGATCACCAGCATCGGAAACGATTACAGATTTGAAGATATTTTTATCAAGCAGATCCAGGGACTGGGCCAGGCCCGTGATATAGCCATGGGAATCAGCACCAGCGGCAATTCTCCCAATGTCATTGGGGCAGTGAAAGCCGCAAAAGAAATGGGCATCACCGTCATCGGGCTTTCAGGCCCCGGGGGAATGCTTAAAGATCTTGCGGACATTGCCTTTTGCGTACCGTCAACGGTGACGGCACGGATACAGGAAACTCACATTCTTTTGATTCATATTCTCTGCGACCTCACCGAACAACTTCTTTTTGGCACTTCCACCACTCAGTGAAATGACTTTTATCCCGACCGATTCTCCCCGCCCGGCCCATAAAAGCCTCCCATAACAATCTTGCATTTTTTCAGTTTTGCTATATATTATATGGGTTGTGACATTAACCTGAAAGTTTGATAGCCCCATGGTGCATCTCCTGGGGCCGGGGTCCACCATGTGGTATGGTGCCGTTATTGAGGTGTTGCAGAGTTATTTTTGCATGAGGACACCTTCTGAAAAAGATCCTGGCCACTCGCTCCTCCCTCCAGGGATTTAACTATACCCCATGGTGTAATCACGTCTTAACCTGAAATCCAGGAAACCAACTATGCCCATATACGAATACAAATGCAATCAGTGTGAGAAAACCTTTGAAGCCTTGATCCTTGGATCTGATGTGCCCCAGTGTCCTTCCTGCAGCAGCCAGGATTTATCCCGCCTGCTCTCCTGCTGTGGATTTGTCACCAAAGGAGCCGAAGGCGGCGGTGGCAATACCGCGTCCACCTCATCCACATCATCCTGCAGCGGCTGCACTGCCACCAGCTGCGCTTCTTGTGCCGGATAAATTATATGAAAAACACAATAAAAATAGGAACCCGGGGAAGCCAACTGGCCCTGTGGCAGGCCAACTGGGTCAAAGATGAAATAGAACTGCAGTTTCCCGACACCAGGGTTGACATCATCAAAATCAAAACCACCGGGGACAAAATTGTTGATCGTCCCCTGGCCATGGTGGGAGGCAAGGGACTTTTTGTAAAAGAGATTGAAAAAGCCCTGCTGGACGGAGATGTTGATATTGCCGTTCACAGCATGAAAGATATGCCCGGAGATCTGCCCGATGGCCTTTGCATCGGTGCCATACCACTGAGGGAAGATCCCAGGGATATACTGGTCACCCGAAACAACCAGACCCTCATGGAACTTCCCCCGGGGGCTAAAATAGGAACCAGCAGTCTCCGGCGGGCCTCCCAGATCCGGTATGCAAGACCGGATTTGACCATCTTCTCCATCCGGGGAAATCTAGGCACCCGCCTTGGCAAACTGGACAAGGGAGAATTTGATGCCATTGTGCTTGCCGCTGCAGGCATCATCCGACTGGGAATGAAAGAACGAATCAGCCAGTACCTGGAGCCGGACATCATGCTGCCCGCCGTGGGACAGGGTGCATTGTGCATTGAAACAAGACAAAATGATGCGAACATGGCCCCCTTTCTTTCCATGCTGGACCACCGGGAAACCCGCATCCCCGTGCTGGCGGAACGGGCATTTCTTCGTAAACTGGAGGGAAGCTGCCACATACCGGTGGCCTGTTTCGGTATTGTTCAGGCCCAGGAAATCATTCTGACGGGACTTGTGGCATCCGAGGATGGCACCCGGATGGTAAAAGAAACATCAACGGGGCCTGTGGCCTCGGCAGAGGCGATCGGCACATCGCTGGCCAATATATTGTTAGACCGGGGTGCCGCTCACATACTGGAGAACTTGTAAAATTGATGGATACAGCAAACGGAAAAGTATACCTCATCGGTGCCGGTCCCGGCGATCCCGGCCTGATCACGGTAAAAGCGGCGAAATGTATAAAAAATGCAGATGTTGTGGTTTATGATTATCTGGCATCCCCTGTTCTGCTGAAATATGCAGACAAAAACGCCGAAATCATCTATGTGGGTAAAAAAGGCGGAGATCACACCCTGACCCAGGATAAAATCAATGAATTGCTGGCCCAGAAGGCGGAACAGGGCCATGTGGTGGCACGGCTCAAGGGTGGAGATCCCTTTATCTTTGGACGGGGAGGAGAAGAAGCAGAAACCCTTATTGAACGAAAAATCCCCTTTGAAGTGGTTCCGGGTGTCACATCCGCGGTTGCGGCCCCGGCCTATGCCGGTATTCCCCTGACCCACCGGGATTATACATCGTCTGTGTCACTGATCACCGGCCACGAAGATCCACTGAAAGAGGCATCCAGTATAAAGTGGGATTGTCTGGCAAAAAGTGGCAGCACCCTTGTGTTTCTCATGGGGGTTAAAAATCTTCCCAACATCGTTACCCAGCTGGTCAAAAATGGAAAATCAGCTCAAACCCCCGTGGCACTGGTACGCTGGGGCACCACCACTCTGCAGGAGACCGTCAGCGGCACCCTGAAAGATATCGTTAACAAGGTGAAGAAAGCCCGACTAAAGCCTCCGGCCATCATTGTGGTGGGAGAGGTGGTTTCCCTCCGGGAAAAAATGCAGTGGTTTGAAAACCGCCCCCTTTTCGGAAAAAAAATCGTGGTGACAAGGGCCAGGATCCAGGCAAGCTCTCTGGTGGACAAATTGCGCCAGCTGGGGGCACATTGTGTTGAAGTTCCCACCATCCAGGTGGTACCCCCCGAAGACAACACGGCCTTAAAGGATGCGGTGAATAGCCTTGATCGCTTTGAATGGATTATCTTCACCAGCGTCAACGGCGTAAAATACTTTTTTAAAACCCTGTTTGACCAGGGACTGGACGTGCGAGCACTGGGTGCTCACCAATTTGCATGCATTGGCCCTGTGACCAGGGATGAACTGCGAAAATTCGGTATTGTATCCGATGTCCTGCCGGAAACCTATCGTGCGGAGTCCGTTGTGACCGCCTTTAAAGACAAGGCAATAGAAGGAAAAAGTGTGCTTCTGCCCCGGGCCATGGAAGCCAGAACCATTCTTCCCGAAGAATTAGAAAATATGGGAGCCCATGTCCATGAAGTCACTGCCTATGAGACCCGTCAGGTGATGGACGGCCAGGAGGAACTTCTGGCCCTTCTCCATGATCAAGAAATTGACATGGTCACCTTCACCAGCTCTTCCACGGTGAAAAATTTCATGGCTTTGATTCCCCCTGAAGATCAAAAATCTCTTCTCAATGGAATCACCAATGCCTGTATCGGCCCCATCACAGCGGATACAGCGGTGTCCCTGGACATTACCCCACACATCGTAGCCCAGGAATACACCATTGACGGCCTGGTGGAAGCCATTGTGGCATATTATGCGCCGGGGGAAGCCGCATCATGACCTATCTTCCCTCCACCGACCCGTCCGGGGATTCGGACGGCAGAACCGTCAACTATCTGCGGATATCCGTCACGGACCGATGCAATCTGGCATGCCAATACTGTGTTCCCAAAAAAAATTTTTCCTTTGTCACCCACCAGGACGTGGCAAGATATGAAGAAATTCTAACCATTGTCCAGGCGGCAACAGAGCTGGGTATCACCAAAATACGCATAACCGGTGGAGAACCTCTGGTAAGAAGGGGGTTGTTTGATTTTGTCCGCAGGCTAAATGATATGCCGGGCATAGAAGACATTGCCATCACCACCAATGGGGTGCTGCTGGAAAGCCAGCTGGACAACCTCATGGCATCCGGACTTACGCGGCTCAACATCAGCCTTGACACCATGGACCCCGGAATTTTCAGACAAATCACCGGAAAGGATCTCCATGCAAAGGTGTGGCAGGGTATTATGGCTGCCCATGAAAGGGGAATCTCCCCCATTAAGCTGAACATGGTGCCACTGCGCGGAATCAATGAAAATGACATTGAGAAAATGGCAAAGCTTATTTTCAAGTACCCCTTCCATGTCCGCTTCATTGAATATATGCCCATGGGAAATTCAGCTGTTACCATGGATCAGCAGATGCTGATTCCTGAAATCTCAAAACGGGTATCCGCAGCCATAGGAGAATTGATCCCCATGGGTAAAAACAGACATGATGGACCTGCCAGACGCTTCAGCGCAAAGGGAGCCCTGGGCGAAATCGGATTTATTTCCCCGGTGAGTTCCCATTTCTGTCACCAATGCAACCGGTTGCGATTGACATCCACAGGCACATTGCGGCCCTGCCTTTTGCACAATTATGAGATGGACATTCTCTCTGTGGTGAGAAATGGCGGCACCCTGGAAGATATCAAATCATCTATTCTCCAGACCATAGCCAACAAGCCCCGGCAGCATTCCCTGGGGGGGAAAGATCATGGGAAAATACATTCCCAGATGTTCACCATTGGGGGATAAGTCAATTGCCCCATAGCCGTCCCCCTACTCGACCCCCAAAAAGGGACTTAATCACAATATGAGCCACTTTGGGGACGGGTAACCCATCTTGTTACCAAGCCCAACAAAAAAAACCGACTATCAGGTTTCCCTGATAATCGGTTTTTTTAATATAAGGCTCCGTTAAAAAATTAACCATCTATATGCAGTATCTATTGCCCCACCGGGGTGTCTCCGTCGGAGACTTTTGCATAGAATGTTTTCTAACAGTTCCTAAGGTTCATTTACAAAAAATCCGAATTTCTAAAATGTTCTATGCAATCATCCACAGGCATCAAGAATGGATTTTTATAAATTATCGATGATTAATTCAATCATGGCCATGGGTGCGGCATCACCAGAACGAGGTCCCAGCTTGGTAATACGGGTATACCCGCCCTGACGACTGCCAAACTTGTCGGCGGCGTCGTTGAACAGCTGATGTACCACATCCTTTTCAATAATGACGGAAAAGGCCTGACGTCGGGCATGCAGATCCCCCCGCTTGGCCAGTGTGATCATTTTGTCTGCCAGCTTCCGGAGTTCTTTAGCCTTGGCATCGGTGGTTTTTATTCTCTCATGTTTAAAAAGAGAAGTGACCATATTTCTAAACATCGCTTTTCGATGGCTTGACGTCCGGTTAAGCTTTACGCCTGATTTTCTGTGTCTCATGGGAAAAATTATTCTCCTTCGTTGGTTGGGTCTTCCTCAGGTGGCACAAATCCCTCAAGATCCATTCCAAGGGTGAGATCCATGGATGTCAGGACCTCTTTTATCTCATTTAAGGATTTTCTTCCGAAATTTTTTGTTTTCAGCATTTCACTTTCAGTTCTCTGTACAAGCTGATAAATTTTCAGGATTTGTGCATTTTTAAGGCAGTTGGAACTTCTTACAGAAAGTTCAAGCTCATCTACATTTCTGTAGAGATTATCATTAAAGTTTCTTTCGGCACCATTATGCTCTTTTTCTTCCTGCTCAGGCTCAATGTCTTCATCAAAATTGATAAATGGATTCATCTGTTCCTTGAGAATTTTCGCAGCAAAGGCCACGGAATCCTCAGGCTTAACACTGCCATCTGTCCATACTTCCATGGTGAGTTTGTCATAATCGGTTTTCTGACCGATCCTGGAAGTTCCAACAACATATTTTACTCTTTTGATGGGAGAAAAAACGCTGTCAATGGGAATGGTTCCGACAGGTGCGTCCTCATTCTTGTTCGCCGCAGAAAGTGCATACCCTTTACCGGTTTGAATCAGCATGGTCATTTTAAGCTCACCGCCATTGTTCACCGTGGCAATGTGCTGCTCAGGGTTGAGTACCTGGACCCGACCATCCGGGGAAGTGATATCAGCAGCAGTCACTGCCTTTTCTCCATTGACATGAAGATATATCTCTTTGTCTTCCAGATCGGAGACCTTGAAACGAATCTCTTTGAGATTCATGATAATTTCAGAGACATCCTCCCGGACACCTGAAACAACACTGTACTCATGAAGTGCCTCTTCAAATTTAACGGATACAATGGCACTACCGTAGAGTGATGAAAGAATAATCCGCCGCAGAGAATTACCAATGGTAATACCAAAACCCCTTTCCAGGGGTTCACACACAAACTTTCCATAGGTGGAAGTGGTGCTGACAGCAATTTTCTCAGGCCTGATCATCTCGTGCCAATTGACATATACAAGTTCATCTGATGACATTGTTTATCTCCTGAATATAAACATAGGACAAACTGCAGCTCACTTATTTAGAGTAGAGCTCTACTATCAGCTGTTCCTGTATGGGCAAGGTGACATCTTCACGGGCGGGCAGACTCTTGATCACACCTTTAAAACCGTCCTTATCAAGTTCAAGCCACTGGGGAACACCACGTCGAACAATGGTTTCAAGGGATTCACTGATGGCGGTCACAGTGCGGCTCTTTTCCTTGAGTTCAATTACATCTCCGGCCTTCATGATGTATGAGGGGATGTTAACCTTCTTACCATTTACCGTAAAATGGTTATGGCGCACAAAATGACGACCCTGGGTTCTTGAGCTGGTAAAACCAAGTCTGAAAACCACATTGTCTAGACGTCGTTCCAGCATGCCCAGAAGATTGGCACCGGTGATTCCCTTTTGACGATCTGCCTTGCTGAAAATCAGCCTGAACTGTTTTTCAGAAACACCATAAATTCTTCTGACCTTCTGTTTTTCCCGGAGCTGAATACCATAATCAGAAAACTTGGATCTTCTCTGGCCATGCTGCCCTGGGGGGTATGACCTTCTGTCAAAACTGCATTTATCTGAATAGCAGCGATCGCCCTTCAGAAAAAGTTTCATATTTTCGCGTCTGCACTGACGGCAGACAGAACCTCGATAACGTGACAACGCTCTCCTCCTTTATCTAAAACAAGACGTTTGAATGGACACAGTGTTTTATTAAACCCTTCTTCTCTTGGGCGGGCGGCACCCATTGTGGGGTACCGGGGTAACGTCCTTGATCATGGAGATATTAAATCCAATGGCATGAAGGGCACGAAGCGCAGATTCCCGCCCGGCACCAGGTCCTTTCACAAACACACTGACATTTTTCATACCATGTTCCATGGCCTTGGCACCGGCATCCTCAGCAGCGAGCTTGGAAGCAAACGGGGTGCTCTTTCTGGAGCCTTTGAACCCCTGAATACCGGAACTGGACCAAGAAATTGTATTCCCAGTCTCATCAGTAATGGTAACAATGGTATTGTTAAACGTTGATTGAATGTGAACAACGCCTGTTGATATATTTTTTTTAACTTTTTTCTTGGTAACGCTTTTTTTAGTCTTTTTCGCCATAACTTAGCAAAGCCTCCTGATGGTCATCCGCAAAACGAGCTTATCGCGGGCAACTTACTTTTTCTTTTTAACTGCCGCTCTCTTGGGCCCTTTTCGGGTTCTCGCATTGGTGCTGGTCCGCTGGCCATGACAGGGAAGAGATTTCCGATGACGCAGTCCACGGTAGCAGCCAAGATCCATCAGCCGTTTAATATTCATTGAGGTTTCAGTTCGAAGCTCACCCTCAACTTTAAATTTACTGTCAATGACCTTTCTGATCTCATTGGCCTGATCTTCGGTGAGATCATCGGATTTAACTGTGGGCTCAATGCCGACTTCAGAAAGGATTTCCTGGGATCTGCTTCTGCCAATACCATAGATATAGGTGAGAGCGATCTCAATGTGCTTATTTCTGGGTAAATCTACCCCTGCAATTCTTGCCACGCCTTATGCCCCCCTATCCCTGCCGTTGATTATGACGTTTATTAATGCAAATTACCCGGATAACTCCGTTCCTGCGGATAATCTTACAATCCTTACAAATTTTCTTTACAGATGCTCTGACTTTCATCTTGAGTATACTCCTCGCATCAACTGGAACGTCCTTCCAGCGATGTGCTATTTATATCGATACGTAATCCGTCCCCGGCTCAAATCATAAGGTGACAGTTCTACGGTTACCTTGTCTCCGGGTAGGATTTTAATGAAATGCATTCTCATTTTGCCGGATATATGTGCCAGCAGCTGGTGCTTATTTTCAAGCTCTACCTTGAACATGGCGTTGGGTAATGTTTCAAGCACCGTTCCTTCTACTTTGATGGGTTCTTCCTTTGCCATACTCCACCTCTCGTTCAATTTTCCGTCTGTGATTGTGATGCCGGTTTCTTAGGTTTCTTACCGTCTCGATTTCACGCTGCCACCAGATTTACCCAGAAAACCATCATAATTTCGGGTGATCAGGTGAGATTCAATCTGCGCAATCGTGTCAATGGAAACTCCGACAACTATCAGCAGTGCAGTGCCGCCGAAGTAAAAGGGCACATTGAATTTTGTCATCAGCATGGTGGGCAGAACACACACGGCAGATACGTAAACAGCTCCGCCAAGTGTAATTCGTGTCAGCACTTTATCAATATATTCAGCGGTCTTTTTACCTGGTCGAATACCGGGAATATAGCCACCGTTTTTTTTCATATTGTCTGCAACATTATCAGGGTTAAAGGTCACCGCTGTATAGAAAAAGCAGAAGAAAATGATGAAGCCCACGTAGATCAGATTATAAATGATGGTTCCAGGACTCATGGCTGCTGCCACCGTCTGCATGACGGGCAGATCAATGAAGTTGGCCAATGTCGCCGGAAACATGATAATGGAAGATGCAAAAATGGGCGGAATAACCCCTGCTGTGTTGATCTTCAAAGGAAGATGCGAGGTCTGGCCGCCATACATTTTCCGCCCCACCACCCGTTTGGCGTACTGTACGGGAATCCTGCGCTGGGATTGCTCCATAAAAATAATAAACCCGATAACAGCCACCATGAGAAGGATCAGTATAATAATGGCAAAAATTCCCATCTCACCGGTGGAAACCAGCCGAAGGGTATTCCCCATGGCCGTGGGCATCCGTGCAACAATGCCTGCAAAAATGATGAGTGAAATACCATTACCGATGCCTCGCTCGGTGATCTGCTCACCCAGCCACATGATAAATGCCGTACCCGCTGTCAAGGTCAGAACCGTCATGCATCGAAACCCCCAGCCGGGATACATCACAATAGGTGCTCCGGCGGGGGATGTCATGCTTTCAAGGCCCACTGCAATACCGAATCCCTGGATCAGGCTCAATCCAACGGTACCATAACGGGTATACTGGGTAATTTTCTTTCGCCCCTGCTCGCCTTCCTTGGAAAGCTGTTCAAGATGGGGAATGACAACTGTCATCAGCTGAAGAATAATTGAGGAACTGATGTAAGGCATAATTCCCAGGGCAAACACCGAGAGACGATCCAGAGCACCGCCTGAAAACATATTAAACATTGCAAACAGGGTACCCCTGGCATTGTCAAAAAATGAGGCCAGGGCAGCAGTATCAATCCCGGGTGTGGGTACATGAACCCCTACCCTGTAAACAAAAAGCAATGCAAATGTAATCAGAAGCTTTCTTTTCAGGTCTGGAAGCTTGAGTATATTCTGATATCCGCTCTCAATCATTTAACAACCTCAGATAGAATTACAGTTCAATGTTTCCGCCAGCGGCTTCAATTTTTTCCCGAGCGGACTGACTTACCAGACATCCTTTGAAAGAAAAAGCTTTGCTGAGCTCACCATTTCCAAGGATTTTAATTCCGTCCATTTTTCCCTTGACAAGGCCCCGGGCTTTAAGCGCATCGGCATCAATGGTGATGCCCGCATCAAAAACATCAAGATCTTCAATGTTCAAAACAGCTATTTTCTTTTTGAAAATACTGGTGAAACCTCTTTTGGGTAGACGTCGATGCAAGGGCATCTGACCACCTTCAAACCCGGGACGAACACCGCCACCTGATCGTGCGTTATGGCCCTTATGACCCCGGGTGGAAGTTTTTCCCATACCGGAACCGGGTCCACGCCCCACTCTTTTTCTGCTCTTTCGGCTCCCTTCAGCAGGGGACAATTCATGCAGTTTCACTTTACACCTCCTCTACCCTGACCAGATGTGGAACCTTCTTAGCCATACCCAGAATCGCCGGGTTATTTTTATGTTCAACGGTCATATGCATCTTTCTCAGACCCAGAGCACGAAGAATTCTACGTTGCTTTTCAGGACGTCCGATGATGCTTCTGATCTGTGTGATTTTCACTTTACCTGACATGTCAAGTCTCTCCTATATCTCTTCCGGTCGAAGGCCCCTTCTTCTGGCAACCTCTTCTCTGGTTTCAAGTGACTTCAGTCCGGCCATGGTCGCTCTGACCACATTGTGAGAATTATTGCTGCCGATGCATTTGGTCAAAATATCTGTGACTCCCACGGCCTCAAGCACCGCACGTACCGCACCACCTGCAATAACTCCGGTACCGGGAGAAGCCGGTTTCAGGAGGACACGACCGGAACCGGCACAACCCACCACTTCACAGGGCACTGTACCATCCAGTAGTGACACCTTTGTCATGGAACGTTTGGCCTTTTCAACACCCTTTCGGATGGCTTCGGGTACTTCACCGGCCTTTCCAAGGCCATACCCCACACTGCCTTCACCGTCACCCACGACGCACAGGGCGCTGAAGCTGAAATTTCTACCACCCTTCACAACTTTTGCCACCCGGTTGATCCGAACGACCTTATCTATCAACTGATTTTCATCTGTCTGTTTGCTGCCCAAGGAACTCCCTCCTTAATTAGAAATTCAACCCGGCTTCCCGGGCTCCGTCTGAAACAGACTTAACACGTCCGTGATATAGAAAGCCGTTTCTGTCGAAGGTGACTTTAGTAATCCCCTTGTCCAGTGCCCGTTGACCCACCAGTTTTCCGACGGCGGCGGCGCCTTCTTTGCCGCTGCCCTTAATACCGGTGGCCTTGAATTGGGCATCAAGACTGGATGCTGACACAATGGTATGCCCTTTGATATCATCAATCACCTGGGCGTAAATATGGCCAGCACTCCTGAAAACGCTAAGTCTGGGGCGTTCCGGTGTACCATTTATATTTTTTCTTATTCTTCGCTTTCTCTTAAGCCTTGAGATTCGCTTTGTAGTTCGATTCGCCATTGTATTCTATTCCTGCCTATGATTATTTGGATGCAGCTTTACCGGCTTTTCTCATAATTCTTTCATCGGAATACATGATGCCCTTCCCTTTGTATGGCTCAGGGGGGCGGACTTTTCTGATCCGGGCTGCAGTCTCTCCAAGAACCTCCTTGTCAATGCAGGACAAGGTGATCTGAGTATTTTTATCCACCTTTGCGGTAACGCCGTCAGGAAGGACAAAGTCAACGGGATTGGAATAACCCACATTCAATACCAGCTGATTTCCCTTTGTTTCGGCACGATAGCCAATTCCGCTGAGCAAAAGCGTTTTTTCATAACCCTTGGTTACACCTTCAACCATATTATAAATCAATGATCGGTATAAACCCTGAAGGGCCATGGTTTTACGGTCTTCATTAACAGGTGAGACCAGAAGCGTATTTTCTTCAATTTTGATTGTAACTGCCGGATGCAGACTACGCTGAAGTGTTCCAAGAGCCCCTTTAACAGCGATGGAATCATCAGTGAGCGCAATTTCCACTTTTTCAGGAATCTGGACCGGCTTTTTACCAATTCGAGACATGTATCCCTCCAGTTTTACCAGATATTACAGAGGACTTCGCCGCCCACATTTTCTTTTTTTGCCTGCTTATCCGTCATCAACCCTTTTGACGTGGATAAAATCGAAATACCAAGACCGTTTAATACCGGCTTTACTTCTTTGGACTTTGTGTAAACCCTGCGACCGGGTTTACTGACACGCTCAAGTCCATATATTGCAGATTTCTTTTCACCTGCATACTTAAGATAAACACGAAGCACACCTTGTTTTTCATCTTCAAGGAATTTGTAATTCTTGATGTACCCCTGCTCTTTCAGCACCCGCGCCAATTCCACTTTCAATTTAGACCCGGGGATATCCACTTTTGCGAACTCTGCCTTAGCACCATTTCTGATTCTTGTAAGCATGTCCGCTATGGGATCACTCATTGCCATAATAATCTCCTGAAACTGCTTTTCCACCTGGAAGGCAGAAAAGAACTATACAATATCGGTTATCTGAGGTTGACATAACCGCCCGGTTTTTTCCGGACTGTCGAAACCATTACCAACTTGATTTTGTTACACCCGGCAATTTTCCGGCAGATGCAAGATCCCTGAAACAGATCCTGCAGATTCCTGCTTTACGGATAAAGCCCCTGGGCCGGCCACAAATGGTGCAACGATTGTACGCTCGCACTTTAAATTTCGGCGTTCTATTCGCCTTTGCGATAAGCGACTTCTTTGCCAACTTTACCTCCTGAAAGGATAAACGACACAAGACACTGATTTTCTCACCAGTGCCAAGGGAGTTTCATATCCATTTTCAAACTACGATTAACAATCAGTTTTTAAAGGGCATTCCAAAAAGCGTAAGCAGTTCTTTACCCTCTTTATCGGTTTTTGCGGTCGTAACTATGGAGACATTAAGACCTTTAATACTGTCGGTCTGATCATAGTCAATTTCAGGAAAAATGATATGCTCTTTAATGCCAAGGCTATAATTACCTCTACCATCAAAGGCTTTTCCGGAAATACCACGAAAGTCACGAACACGGGGAAGCGTAATGTTCACCAATTTTTCCAGAAAATCATACATTTTTTCCCTGCGCAGGGTAACCATGCATCCAATGGGCATGCCTTCTCTGAGCTTGAACGCTGCAATGGATTTCTTTGCCTTGGTGATAACGGGTTTCTGGCCGGCAATCAGGGTGAGATCAGCAGCGGCAGAATCCAGCAGTTTCACATTTTTAATGGCTTCTCCCAATCCGATATTCAGCACGATCTTCTCCAGGCCGGGCACCTGCATTCTGTTCTGATAGCCAAAGGTCTTTGTAAGCGCCGGGACTATCTCTTTTTCATATTTCTCTTTAAGCATTGAAAATTAGCTCCTCAGCCCAATCCTAAGCATCGATCTGTTCATTGCATTTTTTGCAGAATCTGACCTTTTTCCCATCTTCAAGTACTCTCACACCCACCCGAACCGGCTTAACACATCGGTTACACATAAGCATAAGATTTGAGTAATCCACCGGCATTGCCTTTTCAACAATGCCGCCCTGGGGATTTGCCTGGGTGGGTCGCTGATGGATCTTTGCCACATTAATATTTTCAACAATGGCTCTGTTTTTCTTTTTAAGAACCTTCAGAACCTTGCCGATCTTGCCTTTGTCCTTACCGGCAATTATTTTAACCTTATCATCGGTTTTAATTCTTGTTTTAATCTTTTCCATGGGAATCCTCTCCAATTACCGAACCGCTACAGCACCTCGGGTGCAAGGGATATTATCTTCATAAACCGTTTGGCCCGGAGCTCCCTTGCGACGGGGCCGAAAATACGGGTGCCAACAGGTTCATTGGAAGGATTGATAATAACAGCTGAATTATCATCAAATCTGATCATCGATCCATCGGGCCGTGAAACTTCTTTCTTGGTCCGTACGATGACCGCCTTGACAATATCACCTTTTTTGACCTTGGCATTGGGGATAGCTTCTTTAACGGATACCACAATGATATCCCCGATACCGGCATACCTTCTTTTTGATCCACCAAGGACTTTGATACAATACAGTTCCTTGGCGCCGGAGTTGTCTGCCACAGTCAATCTCGTCTCTGTCTGAATCATTTTTCAACTCCTTATTAATCAAACTGCCCGTTTGACAATCTCACTGACGCGAAATTTCTTGGTTTTGCTAAGGGGTCTTGATTCAGTGATCTTAACAACATCCCCGGGACGACACAGGTTATTTTCGTCGTGGGCAGCATATTTTTTATATCTTTTAATATATTTTTTATAAATCTTGTGCTGCACCAGTCTTTCAACCTGTACAACCACTGATTTATCCATCTTGTCAGATACTATGGTACCTAAAAGTACTCTTTTTCTTCCTCTTTCATTCATGGCATCAACTTTAGTTTGTATTAGCTAATGTTTAAATTCTTCTCACGGGAAATGGTTTTCAGACGGGCAATATCCCGCCGAATCCCGGGAAGAATGGCTGTATTCTCAAGCTGACCTACACCATGCTGAAAGCGAAGATTAAAAAACTCTTTTTTCAGCTCAGTCAGTTTTGTCTCTATTTCCTCGGCGCTCATGGCTCGAATTTCAGTAACTTTCATGGGTTAACTCCTCTCCACAAAGCGCGTTTTAATGGATAATTTTCTGGCAGCCAGTCGAAGGGCTTCCATTGCAAGCTCCCTTGGAACGCCTTCCATCTCATAGAGAATCCGGCCCGGTCGAATGGCGGCAACCCATGCATCTGTGGGGCCTTTACCCTTACCCATTCTGACTTCTGCTGGTTTCTTGGTGATGGGCTTATCCGGGAAAAAACGAATCCAGGTTTTACCGGTTCTTTTAATCTTTCGGGTCATGGCAATACGAGCGGCTTCAATCTGACGAGCATTTACATACCCGCATTCGATGGCCTGCAGGCCGAAATCACCGAAATTTAGCTCAGTGCCGCCGGTGGGCTTTCCTTTGAGTCTTCCGCGCATCCGCTTGCGATACTTGACTTTTTTGGGACTCAGCATATTTATATCTCCTAAACAACCTCTGAATTAAGCTGTAATGTTCTGATCGGTATTGAGCACTTCACCCTTGAAGATGAATACTTTAATGCCGATGGTACCGTAGGTGGTCTGGGCTTCAATGAAGCCGTAATCAACATCAGCTCTCAAGGTATGAAGCGGAATTCGGCCTTCCTTGTACCATTCCGTCCTTGCCATTTCCGCCCCACCGAGTCTACCGGAACAAATAATTTTAATTCCCTGGGCACCGAAACGCATGGCCGAAGAAACGCTTCTTTTCATAGCTCTTCGAAAGGCAATTCGTCGCTCAAGCTGGGAAGAAATATTTTCTGCAACCAGTTGGGCATCAATTTCAGGCCTTCGGACCTCTTTGATGTCTATCAGGACTTCGGGAGTCAGCATCTTTTCCAGCTCTTTTTTCAAAAGTGCAATTTCAGATCCTTTTTTCCCGATGATAATCCCTGGCCTTGCAGCAAAGACACGAAGTCTTAAACGTTTGGAAAACCGTTCAATTTCTATCTTCGAGATACCGGCATGGTAAAGTTTCTTTTTAAGAAACTTCCGAACTTTATAGTCTTCATAAACAAAATCAGCATACTCCTTATCGGCATACCACCGGGAGTCCCATGTTTTGATAATACCTAATCTTAATCCGATTGGATTTACTTTTTGGCCCAATCCGCACCCTCCTTATTTAGACCGTTTCCGCGACTGTTACTGTGATGTGGCTGGACCGTTTAAGAATCCTGGCACCTCTGCCCCTGGCCCGTGCCCGAAATCGCTTCAGGGTCGGACCCTGGTCAACAACAATGTTCTTAACGATAAGATCATCCACATCAAGATTATTGTTATGCTCAGCGTTGGCCACAGCCGAACTCAGGGTTTTGGATATAATACCGGCAGCTTTAAGGGGCATGAACTTGAGGATGTTTAATGCATCCTCCACAGGTTTGCCTTTTAAAGCCTCAACAGGAGCACGCAGTTTCAACGGTGATATTCGTACGTATTTAGTGACTGCTTTAACTTCCATTTCAGTTTCCTCTTACTTGTTAACCCCCAAAAGGAGTTATCGCTTCATTTTGGACTTTTTATCACCTGCGTGACCGTAAAATGTTCTTGTGGGAGAAAACTCGCCAAGCTTATGTCCAACCATGTTCTCCGTAACAAATACCGGCACGAATTTCTTACCATTATGAACTGCAAAAGTGACTCCCACCATCTCGGGAAAAATAGTTGATCTCCTGGACCAGGTTTTGATCACTCTGTTGCTCTTTTTATCTTCCTGAGCAGCAACAACCTTTCTTATCAGTTCCGGGGCTATATAAGGGCCCTTTTTTAACGACCTTGGCATATCAGATCACCTATCTATTTGCGTTTAGCTCTTCTTTTCACGATGTACTGGTCAGTACGCTTGTTTGTCCGGGTTCGATACCCTTTGGTCGGAACACCCCATGGTGTACATGGATGACGACCACCAGATGATCTACCCTCACCACCACCCATGGGATGATCCACGGGATTCATGGCAACACCCCTTACAGAAGGTCTGCGACCCAGCCACCTTGAGCGGCCAGCCTTGCCAAGCTTTACATCGTCGTGCTTTTCATTACCAACCCTTCCAATGGTGGCCTTACATTTAATATGCACCATGCGCACTTCACCGGAGGGCAGAAGAACCTGGGCATAGGTTCCCTCTTTTGCCATGAGTCTTGCAAAGGTGCCGGCACTTCTTACAATCTGCCCGCCCTTCTGCTGCTTTAACTCTACATTATGAATCCGGGTTCCAAGGGGGATGTTTTCCAGGGGCAGACAATTGCCCGGTTTGATATCCGCATCCGGACCGGTTTCAATTACATCACCCACCTGGAGATCCTTGGGAGCAAGGATATAGCGTTTCTCGCCATCCACATAAAACAGAAGAGCAATACGTGCACTTCTGTTGGGATCGTATTCAATGGCGGAAACCTTTGCTGGAATCCCGTCTTTATCTCTTTTAAAATCAATGATTCTGTACTGTTTTTTTGCTCCACCACCCTTGTGACGACTGGTAATTCGGCCATGCACATTTCGACCGGCTGTCTTCTTAATTTTTTTCAGCAGGCTCTTTTCGGGCTTTACCTTGGTAATCTCTTCAAAGGTAAAGTATTCCTGGGCCCGTCTGCCGGGTGATGTCGGCTTTGTCTTCTTTATTGACATGTGGTTACCTCTTTATACACCTTCAAAAAAATCAATTCTCTGCCCGGGCATCAGCCGCACAATGGCCTTTTTCCAATCCCGTCGTTTACCAAGAATTCGGCCTCGACGTTTTATCTTGCCCTTCATCTGGATGGTTCTGACGGATTGAACTTTGGTGTTAAATATCCGCTCCACTGCATCCTTGATTTCCATCCGATTGGCCTGACGGTCCACCTCAAAGGAGACCTGATTGAAAAGCTCTTTTTGCAGAGTGGTTTTTTCAGTATTCAAAGGTCGTCGAATTATATCATAATCTTTTATCATCACCCGAGCCTCCCTTCAATCCCCTGAATGGATGATTCCACCAGCAGCAGAGAATCATATTTCAGGATATCATAGACATTGAGTCCCTCGGTCTTAATTACCTTCATCCCAGGCACATTGCGTGAAGACAGAAACAGATTTCTGTCGTCATCCGAGGTAACCACTAGAACTTTTTTAAGCCCCAGTGCCCGGGTAACGTCCACAAACGCCTTTGTCTTGATCTCTTGAAGATCAAAATTATCAATTACCCTCAAGGAATCCGTGGCAAGTTTACTGCTTAATGCCATTTTAAGGGCCAGTGCGCGCACTTTTTTGGGTAGCTTATAGGCATAGGATCTCTGCATGGGTCCGAAGATCACGCCCCCCCCCCTACGCAGGGGTGATTTCACACTTCCGGAACGCGCATTACCAGTGCCCTTCTGCCGGTACAATTTCTTGGTACTTCCTGCAATATCAGAACGCCCCTTCACAGAAGCAGTTCCGCATCTTTTACTTGCAAGCTGCATTTTAACCACATCATGCAGTACACTTTTTTTAACAGGTATGCTGAATATCGTATCAGGGAGTTGTGTCTCTGAGACCTTCTCACCTGACCTGTTCAAAACATCTACAGCAGCCATATATGTCCTCATTTATGTTCCGACTGTGCATCACTGCGAAGGTCATTGCAATACCCACAGTCGCGGTAAAAACTACGTATACAATCCCAACTACTTTGCCACCTTTACGATCTCAAGGATGCCGGTTTTTGCTCCCGGAACAGGCCCTTTGACCAGCAAAAGGTTCTCTTCTGGCCTGACATCGACCACCACGAGATTTTTAACGGTTTTGCGATCCACACCCATGTGCCCTGGCATTTTCTTGCCTTTGGTAATACGTGCGGGCCAAGCAGAACACCCCACCGAACCGGGTTTTCGATGGTTTCTGCAACCATGGGTTTCCGGGCCGCGGCTAAAGCCATGCCGTTTAATGGTTCCCTGAAAACCTCTACCCTTGGATGTACCGGAAACGTTCACTTTGTCTCCGACTGCCAGGAGATCCAATCCCAGAACCTGACCCAGCTCATATTTTTCCGGGGCACCCACTTTAAATTCGCACAGGTTTACAAATCCGGTGTCTCCACTCTTGGCAAAATGCCCTGCAGCAGGCTTTGTGCACCGCTTCAGGTCTTTGGTCCCAAATCCAACCTGAACCGCATTATAGCCATCAACATTCTGGGTTTTCACCTGGGTAATCACGCAGGGGCCCACCTCAAGTACCGTCACCGGCACAAGGGTTCCATCGGCGGCGAAGACACTGGTCATCCCCACCTTCTTCCCTAAAATTCCATTACACATAATATTGTTCCTATTCTATGTTTTCAGGCATCCAAAAAATAAAAGACACCTGATCTTATAGCCTCATTGTTTCCGGCAACCCCGGATGCAAATGGTGCCGGAAAAGAAATCGTTTCAGATCAAAGCTTAATTTCCACAGCGACACCGGGGGACAGATCCAGCTTCATCAAGGCATCCACTGTCTGCTGTGTGGGCTCCAGGATGTCCATCAGTCGCTTGTGTGTCCGGATCTCAAACTGCTCCCGGGATTTCTTATTGACATGGGGTGAACGCAACACGCAAAACTTATTTATCCGGGTGGGAAGGGGGATGGGACCAACCACCTTTGCACCGGTTTTTCTTGCTGTATCCACAATGTCAAGGGATGAACGATCAAGCAGCTTATGGTCATAAGCCTTGAGCCTGATCCTTATTTTTGTTTTTATCATAATGATTCAATCTTCCCTTGATTATTCAATGATTTCGCCGATAACACCGGCACCAACCGTACGCCCACCTTCCCTGATGGCAAACCGAAGCTCTTTTTCCATGGCAATGGGGGCAATGAGTTCCGCTGAAATACTTGCGTTATCTCCGGGCATGATCATCTCG